>JANQPS010000516.1 GCA_028285365.1 Thermoanaerobaculia bacterium
GAGAGCGTTGCCGGTGGTAAGGGCGAGACGACTTACACCTGCGAAGAGATCAACGGTGTCGGCACCCACGTCGAGATCAACGCCGGCTTCAGCTTCTGAGGCATCGACTCAGGACAGTCAACTGAGATATTGAGCGCGATGCCGAGATCGCCTGTCGGGTTTCTCTCGGCATCTGCGTAGTCTGAGGCAGGGTCGAAAGTCGACCCTCGATCCGAGGCCGAACCGGCCGAACAAAACCCAAGTACCGAAGGAGTCAGTCATGAGCGAAGAAGTCACACGCGGAGAGATCAACGACATCATTTCCGGTTTCGCCACCCAGAACGCCGAGTACCGCGAGGCAGTCAAGCAGGACGCCAAGGCCGTTCTCTCGAAGCAGATGGGCCGCGAGCTCCCGGATTGGCTGAACGTCAAGGTCGTCGAGGAGAGCGCTGACACGATCTACCTCGTCATCCCGCACGTTGCCGAGGAGGGCGCTGAGCTTTCCGATTCCGGTCTCGAGAGCGTCGCCGGTGGTAAGGGCGAGACGACCTACACCTGTGAGTCCATCAACGGTGTCGGTACCCACGTCGAGATCAACGCCGGCTTCAGCTTCTGAGCTAGCGTGCAGATGTGGCCGAACCAGTTTCGGCCACTTCTTTTAAGGGTCGCCAGGTTGTTCTGGCGGCCTTTTTCGTGTCCCGCCGACGAAAAGCCCGCGAGTCCTGCGACCTGCTGAAAGCCTGATCGGACTTTGCCTCCATGACCTCGAGCACCAGTCCTCCAGCCGATCTTCGACGCGTTGCGCTTCGTGCTCGCCGGCTGTCTGAGATCCTCGGTGCGAACGCCGGGGGCGTGGGAGCAGATCGAGCGATCGATCCGGAGCCGATCCTCGAGCGCTGGCAGCAGGCTCTGGGAGCAGATCGGGCGGGGCTCGAGCGCCGGTTGTCTTGGGATGGCCTCACCATCGCGGAGGTGAGAGCCCGACTGTCCGCAGGCGGCATGGACGACGACCTCGAGTCCGACTGGACGTTCGAGCTCGCGGAATGGCTGCAGACTGCGCGCGAGGTTGCTGACGAACTGCGCTCCGGAAGCCTGCCGGAGTCGGCGCTCTCGGACATCGATCCTTTTGGTCCGATCTGGGTACCGTGCTTGAGACGGGCGGTTCAGCGCCTCGAGGAAGAGACGAGCTCGGCCGCGCGAGACCTGTTTTCGAGTTCCGCTCTGGATTCGTGCACGAAGTACCTCTACGGTCAGCTGTGTCGGCTCGGTGTTGGGGTTCTCTATCAGGAGCTGGAGCGTCGCCGCGCGACCGGTCAGGGCAGCTACCGAGAGCTGGTCCTGGAACTGCTGGACGGTGGCCTGGCCGCACTGTTTGCACAACACAGCGCCATGGCTCGCCGGGCTCTCATCCTGGCCGACTCCTGGACTCGGACTGTCGCCGTCTTGATCGAGCGATTCTCCTCGGACTGCCAGAGTCTCGCTGACTGGCTGGAAATCGACTCTCTCCGAACCGAGTCCGCTGCTGGCGGCCCTGTCGTTCGGGCGCTCGAGACCGGCCTCTCCGATCCCCACTTCGGCGGTCGCTGGGTCGCGATCCTCGAGCTTGCGGCGGCCCCGGAAGATCCTTCGTCAGAGACGGTCAAGGTGGTCTACAAGCCTCGAGGCATGAAGCTCGAGATGGCGTGTTACGACCTGTTCGCGTGGCTCGACGACCGAGGATTGGCCTCGGCACCGCCACGGCTGCGAATCTTGGACCGGCAGGAGTACGGCTGGGTGGAGTTGGCTGCCCAGCACTCGTTCGAGGAACGAGCCGATGTCGAGCGCTACTACGAGACAGCGGGCTCGCTGCTCTTCCTCTCTCATCTCCTCGGTGGCAACGATCTCCACTGCGAGAACCTCGTGGCCCTGCGGCAAGGTCCGGTGCTGATCGACATGGAGAGTTTCCTCCAGCCGTCATCCGCTGACGCTGCAATCCGAAGTGACTCGTCTGCGATCGCTCAGGCCGGAGATGTCGTCAAGACCTCGTTCCTCTCGACCGGCATGCTGAGTTTTCTGCGAACAGACGCCGAAGGGCACGCATATGACGTGGGCGGACTCTGTGGTCTCGGCGGCCATGTGGTTTCGACCAAACACCCTCATTGGGTCGACATCAACACCGACTCCATGCGCCCCGAACACGTGACGCTGTTTGGCGAAGAGAAGGCCAACGTGGTCGAGTTGGAGGGCGAGAAGCAGTTGCCCGCCGACTACTCGGAGGCGCTGGCACGAGGGGACTCGTCTGCGTATCGCTTCGTTCTCGAGGTGCGCAACGAGCTGACGGCCGAGAGTGGGCCTCTGGCTGCGTTCGCAGCGGTCCGGAGTCGAATCATCTTGCGGCCGACTCACGTGTACGCCATGGCCCTGTCACGCCTGCGCGCCACCGAGCACCAGCAGCTGGGGATCACAGGCAGCCTCCTCGTGGAGACGCTCAACCGGTTCTTCGGCGGGAGTCAACAGAAGCCCAAGCTGTGGCCTCTCGTCGCATCCGAGGCAGCGGCGCTCGAGCGCCTCGACGTGCCGTATCTCTCGGCCGAGGGTCGGGCTCTGATCGGAGACGGAGGAGAGCGGATCGAGGGGTTCTATCCGATGAGCGGCTTGGAGGCCCTGTTCGAACGGATTGCCGGACTCGATGACGACGGAC
>JANQPS010000530.1 GCA_028285365.1 Thermoanaerobaculia bacterium
GTGCCCACCCAGAGTACGCCGGCGGAATCCTCGAAGATGACCTTGACCGAGTCATGCGACAGGCTGGTTTCGTCGGACACGACGTAGGTGAAGGTCTCGAACTCGTACCCGTCGTAGCGGTTGAGTCCCTCTTGAGTGCCGAACCAGAGAAAGCCGGTCCGGTCCTGGATCATGCTCGTGACGAATGACTGGGAGAGTCCAGCGGAGCGCCCTTTGTGATCGAAGCGCAACTTCTTGCGTCGTTGCTGCTCGGCACCGGCGCTCATTGCGGTGTGGAGCAGCAGCACGAAGATGGTGACGATCCACAGAAGGGGAGCGTGTCGATGTCTCTTGTGCGGTCTCATGTACGTTCGATGGAGGGTCTCGAGTCCTGGGGCGCGCTGGTCTTCATGTTCGCTTGATGTTCGCGAGAGAGTGACGGAGCCTGGTCCCAGATCATGGGTCCCAGATCATGGGTTCTCGTCAACCGCCAACTCTTTCAGCGGAGCCGCCGGTTCGCCGCCGGAGGCTATCGTAGGCAATCGTTGTGCCACTCCCGCAAAAGTTGACAAAGGTGCCGAAAATAGGGGGTCCTTGCGGCGCGCTGATCCGCTCGAGGCACCAAATGGAGCCGATTTGTGAGCTTAAGCCGGATTTTTCCGTCGTTGCTTGAGCTCCAACAAAGAGGCGGCGGGTGTGTTGTGACAAATAGTGGTGGGTCTGAGGCGACACTGCGGGCCAGCGCATGAATCCCGAGGTGTGGCGTCTCGGTCGCCTTGCCCGGCGCGCCACTGAGCGCGTCGCTCAAAGAACGCCGTCCCGGAGGAATTCGACTGGGCCATGTTGCCCCAAAGGGCGCAATCGAAGTGCGCAATCGAAGTGCGCAATCGAAGTGATTGTGGAGTCTGTTGAGAGGATTCGGAGGATGGCGAGACCGGTGGCGGGACAAACGGCGGGACAAACGGCGAGACAAACGGCGGAGTCTGGTCGGCCGTTCTTTTGGCTCCCTGTCGAATCCCTGTCGAAAGAGTTCGCCGAGATGGGAGGCAGCAAGTCCGTCACCCGACGGCCGAAGGAGCCGCAGATTCGGTGGCACGCGAGTTGCTGCAGCGGACGAGCGAAGATGAGCTAGAGCCGCTGACAGCGAGGCCCATGAACAGAGAGGCCCATGAAGAGAGAGGTCTACGAGTTGACTCGACACGCTAGGTCGGTGCGCCCAGAAGGGGCCTCGAGGAGGTCGGCGGTAGCCCGATCCGTCATGGCAATACTCAAGCGCACGGGATCGGTGCTTGCGACGGTTCTTGCGGTCGCGGCGCTGGGCTCGATGTTTCAGCCCACGACGAGCGGTACCTCGCTCGTCCTGGAAACCGAAGTGACAGCCAGTGCGACCGACAGTGGCAAGAGTCGGTCCGCCGGCAACGCCGCTGCGAACCCTGTTCCTCCTCGAGACCAGGTAGCTCTGCGGTCGAACGGTGCTCTCGGCGATGAGGAGTCGTTCGGAAGTCTCGCAGGAGACGGTGAGCTGATCGATGGGGACTGCCTCGTCGAGGAAGCTCCTCCCTGCGTCGACGACCTGGTCGAGATGACCAGGAACGGCGAGCGTTCGCCACATCGCGGACAGCGAGACCACCAGCAGCGAGGCCGCCAGCAGCGCGACCAGCAGCTGAGAGATCACCAGTAGAGAGTCACGAGCAGCAAGCAGAGGGCGCGAGAGCGATGGACCGTGTCCTCCGTAGCTGCGCCGAGAAGCGTCTGGGAGGGAGGCTCGAGGACTGATGGTGACACTCCCGAGCATGGCTCGAAGTCTCGGTGGCCCGTGTCGGTTAGTCTTGGCGTTCAGCTTCAGCGGTGACGCAGCGGCTGTCTGTTGAGGCGGGTCGAGACGGGCAGCGTCCGTCAAGGCGTTCCAGAGGAGTCGCTCGTCGAGGAAACGATGGCAAGAAACAGTAGCGAGGCCGAAGCTCCAGACAGTCAGTCCGGCGAGCCGGTGGTCATCAAGAAGTACGAGAACCGGCGCCTGTACGACACGAGCGCGAGCTCCTACGTCAATCTCGAGCGGGTGGCTCAATTGGTTCGAGACGGTCGCGACATCCAGGTCATCGAGGCCAAGGGAGGTCGAGACGTCACCCGCCAAGTCCTTACCCAGATCATCGTCGAGAACTCACGTGACCGCGACGGGGGACCGCCTCTCGAATTTCTCAAGGAGCTCGTCAGGGCTTCTGATCGGGCCCATCGAGACTTCTTCGAGTGGTACCTCGGGAGTGCAGCGGAGGTCTATCGAGGAGTGCGCGGCGCCTGGG
>JANQPS010000539.1 GCA_028285365.1 Thermoanaerobaculia bacterium
GTTCAGGCAGGAGCCTTCCGTGCCGGCCTGGGTGCTCGAAGCCTCGGGCATCGAGAGCGAATAGCAGAGCGAAGAACTCGGCGACAGCCACTCGGGTTCGACGGCCCTGGAGCGACTGAGCTACACTGTTCTCGGCGAAGCGCTCACCAATGAGCTCGCAACGGGCCGCAACGGCCTGTTCGACCTCGGTGACCGCCTCGATTCGCCACCGAGTTGATGTACCAGAACACAGACATCCTCAGCCACTCCTGAGCCCGAAGCCGGGGCCTGACTCCTCCGTGGAGACGGCCCGCTTCTCGCCGACTCGATAGCGCCCAAACGACCGGCGCTCGACACCGAGTCACGACCACTTCGCGCTCGAAGCCACTCGGCGCTTGGCGAGCGGTCCCTGGTCATCAACGTATCGGCCTCCTGGTCGAGAGCCCAGCACCGCATTTCGTGATGCGTCTGGTGGTTCCCATCTCGTTCGAGTCATTCGAGGAGGCCACATGCTTCACGTTCGCAATCTCACCTTCGCCTACCCGGGGCAGGACGACCTGCTCCACTCCGTTTCGTTCGCAGTGGAACGCTCGGAGGTCGTCTGCCTAGTCGGTGCCAACGGCTCCGGGAAGTCGACGCTGCTGCGCTGTATCCAGGGAGACCTGCCACCTTCTTCCGGAGACATCCAACTGTGTGGCGAACTCGCTCTCGTGGATCAAGAGATCGCCAGTGGGCGCGCCGCCTGCGCCGCCGACTTGCTCTGGGCGACTCAGGGCGAGCTGCGGGAGGTTCGCAGTCGATTGGCGGACGGCGAGCACGAACTGTCGGCTGCCTTCGCCGAAGGAGGCGGCTACGAGCTCGAAGTCGATCTCGAGCGTACGGCCGCTCGATTCGGCGTCGACAACCTGATCGACCAGCCGTGCGCGCAGTTGTCCCTCGGTCAGATCAGGAAGCTTCAGCTGGCCGGCGCGATCGCTGGTCATCACGACCTCCTGGTCTTCGACGAGCCGCTCAACCACGTCGATCTCCTCGGTATCACTGCCTTCGAGGCGGCCATCCACGACGTGGCACGCCGGGGCTCAGCCGTCCTGATCGTCAGCCATGACCGCGAGCTCGTCGATCGGCTGGCGGACCGCACGGTAGTGCTCGAGCGAGGACGATCGATCGTCCTCAACGGTGGATACACCGCGGCTCGTGACCACCTCGACGCCGAAGCCGCGGCCAAAGAGCACCTCGCCGGCACGCTACGCAACCAGATCGCAGCACTCGAAGAAGACGCTCGGCGCAGGGCCGGCTGGGCGATTCGCAAAGAGAAGTCGAAGATCGGGGCCGGCTCAGCCAAACCTGCGATAGCCAAGCAAGCCAAGAAGATGATGAGCCGCGCCAAAGCCGTCGAGAAGCAACTCGAGCGCAAACGGGACGAGCTGGTTGCCCAACGACCGTGGATCGAGAAGCCCATCAAGCTCGACTGGCCGCAGGCTGACGTCGACAATCGCCTGGTGGCCCGGGTCCAGGATCTGAGCTTCAGCTTCCGGCGCAATGGTGACGAACCCCTGATCTTCGATCAGCTCGGCCTCACGCTGACCACGCGGAGTCGCATCGGTCTGCTGGGCGCGAACGGTGCCGGCAAGACGACCCTGCTCCGCCATCTCGCTGGCGAGCTGCTACCGGCTCGAGGTGAGGTCTATCTCAGTCCGGGAGTTCGAGTGCAGTACCTCACCCAGAGCCTCGAGGGCTTCTTCGAACACCCCGTCCTGATCGACAACTTTGCTGACGATCCACACACGACCAGCGAAGCCAGAAGACTACTGGGCGGCATGAAGCTCGGCGGGGACCTGGCGCTGCGACAGATCGACCAGCTGAGCTTCGGGCAACAGATGCGAGCCGCGCTGGTGCGCATCGTCCTCTCCAAGACCGACTTCATCTTGCTGGATGAACCGACCACACACCTCGACGTCGAATCGATCGAGATCCTCGAGCGTTTCCTCCGAGACTTTGCAGGTGGCTTCCTGCTGGTCAGCCATGACCGGCGACTCTTGAGCGAGGTCTGCGAAGAGCTGTGGACGCTGGACGACGGGCAGCTCCAGCAGCGATGACGGCGGGATCAAGGACCGAAACGATCGAACGGTGGCGCAAGAGCCGGGCGGCAGTCAGTCTCCTGGCTCTTGCGCCCAATCACGAGTTGCCTAGACCTCGTTGCGCTTCATCAGATCGACCGCGTGATGACAGGCTCTCGCGGTCAGCGCCATGTAGGTCAGCGAAGGGTTCTGGCAGGCTGAAGACGCCATACAGGCGCCGTCGGTCACGAACAGATTCGGCACGTCCCAGCTCTGGCACCAGCCGTTGAGGACCGAGCTCTCGGGATCACGTCCCATTCTGGCGGTTCCCATCTCGTGAATGGCGAAGCCCGGAACCGGCTTCTGCTCGTACATGCGGATGTTCTTGGCACCGAGCGCCTCGAGCATCTCGGCGCCCCGTTCCTTGGCGTCTTTGCGCAGTGCCATCTCGTTCTCGCCGTAGCGCATCGACATGCGCGCCGCAGGGATTCCCCAGTGGTCGACCAGTTCGGGGTCGATGGTCACCCGGTTGTTCTCGTTGGGCAGACACTCCGTGAAGGCGGTGAAGTTCATCCGCCACGGACGCCGCCCGCGAAGTGAGTGTTTGAAGTCGGCACCAAACCCCGGACGATTCCAGCTTCCCGACCACCCTTGAGCGCGACCTGCTCCACACTGGTAGCCGTAGCCGCGAAGGAAGTTCGGGTTACGCGAGGCGTCGTCGACGTTGACGAAGCGTGGCAGGTAGCAGGAGTTGGGACGCCGCCCGAAGTAGTAGCGATCCTCGAGACCCTCGAGCTCACCGCGAGCACCCACCTGGAACGTGTGATCCATCAGGTTGCGCCCCACCTGACCGGAGGAGTTCGCGAGGCCCTCGGAGAAGCGCGGAGTTGCCGAGTTGAGCAGGATCCTCGCGGACTCGATGGCCGAGGCGCAGAGGAAGACGATCCGGCCGCGGACCTCGATGTGCTCCTGGCTCTGCCCGTCGACCAGGTGGACGCCGGTCACGCGGTCTTGCGACTCGTCGTAGATCAGATGGCGAACCACACTGTGAGGCCTGAGCGTCATCCGCCCGGTCTCTTCGGCCGCGGGCAGCGTGGCGTTGAGCGAGCTGAAGTACGAGCGCGTCGAGCAACCGCGTCGACACGGTCCGCAGTAGTGGCAGGCCCGCCTGCCGTTGAGGTGGCGAGTCAGCACGGCAACTCGCGCCGGAGTCAGCACGCGTCGACCACGAAACGCGCTCGTCAGCCGATCGCGGACCTGACGCTCCATACAGTTGAGCGGCATCGCCGGCTGCAGTTGGCCGTCCGGCAGCTGCGGGAGTCCTTCGTTCTGCCCGCAAATGCCTGCAAATCGCTCGACGTGGTCGTACCACGGTGCGAGATCGGCATAACGAATGGGCCAGTCGACGCCGTATCCGTCACGCGCGTTCGCCTCGAAGTCGACGTCACTCCAGCGGTAGCTCTGACGACCCCAGGTGATCGACCGACCGCCAACCTGACGACCTCGGATCCAGCGAAACTCCTCCGAGTCTTCAGCTACCGAATAGGGATTCTCGAGATCGTTGACGAAAAACTTCGAAGCCCACTCGTCACAACCGCCCGCGCGACTCTGAATCGGCTGCTCCCGGGCAAGCTTCTTGCGGTCTTTGAGGCCGCGAAAGTCCACCTCCCAGGGAGGCACGTGCTCGACGTAGTCACGCTCGGGCACGATCTGCCGTCCAGCCTCGAGTACCAAGGTGTCGAGACCGAGCTCACAGAGCTCCTTTGCCGCCCAGCCGCCGGTGATACCAGAGCCCACGACAATCGCGTCGTAGACCTTGCGCTCGATGATCTGCATGATGAGCGCGATTGTATGGGCTTCCCACTCTGATCGAGCCCGAGGCCTCGATATGATCCATCAACTTCCCATCCGAGGAGAGCACGGTATGAGCGATTCAGGCGCGGGCATCTCTCGCAGAGGTATGTTGGGCGGCGCCGCAGGAGCCGTCGCGGCCACCGCGGTTGCGGGCACCAGGGCCCTCGGGGCGCAGCCAGCCAAGCGTCGGCTCGCACTGGTCGGCACGGGCATTCGCGGCACCGGCATGTGGGGCAAGCGCCTCCTCGATCAGTACGGCGACGTCGTCGAGATGGTGGGCCTGTGTGACATCAACCCGGGCCGCCTCGAGTACGCCCGCAACTATCTGGGCGTCACAGCTCGGACGTTCGGTGACTTCGGCGAGATGCTCAGGACCGTCGAGCCCGAGGCCGTCGTGGTGACGACGACCGACTACACCCACGACTTGATGATCACCGAGGCGCTCGACTTCGGCTGTGACGTCATCGTCGAAAAGCCCCTCACGACCGACCACCAGAAGCTGCAGGGAATCATCGACGCGTGTGAGCGCAACCAGCGCGACATCACGGTCACACACAACTACCGCTACTCACCACATCGTCAGGAGATGAAGGAGCTGATCGAGCGCGGCCGCATCGGCAAGCTCACCTCGGTCGACTTTCACTGGTACCTCGACGTCTACCACGGTGCCGCGTACTTCAGGCGCTGGCACGGCAAGGAGAAGTTCTCGGGCGGCCTGTGGACTCACAAGTGTTGCCATCACTTCGACTTGCTCAACTGGTGGATCGACTCCGACCCGGAGGTCGTCTCCGCCAACGCCGCCCAGGAGTTCTACGGCGAGCACGGGCCGTTCAGGCACTCCAACTGCCGTCCTTGTCCTCACAAGAACACCTGCGAGTTCTACTGGGACATCAGCCGCAGCCAGCGCCTGGTCGACCTCTACGTCAAGAATGAGCATCACGACGGCTACATTCGCGACGGCTGCGTCTTCAGCCCCGAAAACGACATCGCCGACAAGATGAGTGCCCTGATTCGCTACCGCAACGGTGTCCACGCGACCTACTCGTGCACCAGCT
>JANQPS010000541.1 GCA_028285365.1 Thermoanaerobaculia bacterium
CCGTTCGACATCACCGATGGCGGCATGGACCAGATGGTGACGGTGCAGTGCTCGCCGAGCGCTCCCGGAGCTCGCAGCTCCACTCTGCAGCTCAGCACCAACGACCCCGGACAGCCGACGGTGTCGTACCCCCTGACCTGCAGCGGCACGCAGCCGGGCTACGCGTCGAATCCGGCACCGTCGATGACCCTGGTGGTCGGCAACGCGACGGTGGGGACTCCGGTCAGCAGTGACCTCGTGGTCAGCGAGAGCGGTAACGCCACATTGATGGTGTCGAATCCGATGGTCTCGGGAATGCATGCTGCCGACTTCATGGTGACGGCGCCCGCCTTTCCCTTCAGCATCATCGACGGCGGCGGCGCGCAACCCGTGACCGTTGAGTGTACGCCGGCGGCGACGGGACTGCGGACCGCCAGTCTGCAGCTGACGACCAACGATCCGACTCAACCAATGGTCTCGTATCCGCTCGAATGTACGGGGTTGGCTGCTGGGACTCCGGGCTACGGCTCGGCGCCACCACCTGGTGCGACGCTTGCGATCACGACGCCGATCAGCACCCCGGGCAC
The DNA here is from genome assembly GCA_028285365.1 of Thermoanaerobaculia bacterium. Taxonomy (GTDB): domain Bacteria; phylum Acidobacteriota; class Thermoanaerobaculia; order Multivoradales; family Multivoraceae; genus JANQPS01. Next base: position 567 of record JANQPS010000541.1, read on the forward strand.
GGCGACGGTCGTCATCTCGGAGACCGGTGACGCCGACCTGATGGTGACCAGCTACTCGGTGTCGGGTGGTCCCGAGATCACCGTGAGTGGTCCGATGGCGCCGTTCACGATCGCAGACGGTGCAGGCAGCCAGACGCTGACTGTCTCGTGCAGCTCGGCGAGTGACGGGAGTTTCATGGGGACGTTGGCGCTCGAGCACAATGCAACCGGCAGCCCGGCCACTTATCCGGTCGACTGCACTGTGAACGCGGCCATGGGCGCGGTGTTCGTACCGTCGATTGCGCCGCCTGGACCGATCACGTTCGGTCCGATCGCAATCAGTCAGACGGTGCGTGCGGAGCGTCTGATCCAGGGAGGTCAGGCGACCGCATCACTGATCGTGGACGAGGGAGGAGACAGCGACCTGACTCTGACCAATCCGGTCATCGGCGGGATCGACGCGGGGGCCTTCCAGCTGCTGACGCCATTTCCGGTGACGGTGATGGACGGTGCGCCAGGCGAGTCGATCAGTCTGGCCTGCGATCCGACCGCCCCGGGACTGTTGCTGGGAACCTTCTCGTTCGACACCAACGACACGTCCAGCCCCACCGTGCTCTACCAGCTCGAATGTCAGGCCTTGCCAGGCACGGCAGTGACCATCCCGACCACCTCAGAATGGGGGCTGATGGTGCTCGGGTTGCTGTTGGCTCTGGCTTCGCTCGAGCTCCTGAGGCGGCGCGGCTGAAGCGGCCGGCAGGTGGGTGCGAGCAGCCGGCCCGGCTGCACAAGGGGAGCGCACCCGCCTGCCGCCTCGAGTCCAAGTCGGTGTGTGGGCTAGCGGTGGTCGATCGCCTTTGCCAGGTCGAAGTCGTTGTCGGTGACGCCGCCGGCGTCGTGAGTGCTCAGAGTCACCGTGACCTGGTTGTAGCGGATATCGAGGTCCGGATGGTGGTTGGCTGCTTCGGCCAGCTCGGCGACCCAGTCGACGAAGCGGATGGAGGCCATGAAGGTGGGGAAGGTGTAGGTGCGCGTGATCGCCTTGGCCTTGGGAACATAGTCCCAGCCACGCAGGCGCTTGACCTTCTGTTGGACTCTTTCGGCTTTGATCAGGGCAGGGGGCATGAGTTCACCTCGGTAGGGAGTGTTTGATGGGGGACAGATACAGCGACGGCTTCAGTCGTCGAGCAGGAACGTGACTCTGACCGAGGCCCGCAGCTGGATCTGGGCAGCCTCGGTGAGGTTCTCGTCGGGGCTCGGCCCGGCTCCTGAAGCCTCGGCCATGCGCATCATGGCAGGCTGGCGCGGCATCGGGGCAGCGGGGGTGATGGTGGTGTCGACGACGGTGTGAGCCTTACCCAGTGTGAGACCGAGCTCGTTTGCCATGGCCTGGGCCTTCTTGCGGGCGTCGGTGATCGCCTCACGACGGATGTCGAGCTCCCACTGGTCTTTCTCCTGGAGCCGGAAGCGAGTGCCGCTCAGCTCGATCTCGGTGCTCTCGAGCAGCTTTGCGAGGGTGAGATCGAGCTTGTCGAGGTCGTTCAGCTCTATGGTCATCGAGCGACTCACCCTAAACCCCTTGAAGATGCGCTCACGGTTCACCCAGTCGTACTCACGCTGCGAGCGTACCGAGCTGGTGCGAATGTCGGAGTCCGGAATGCCGAGCGCCCGCATGGCCTCCGCGGCGGCGTAGGTGCGGTTGCGGTTCTCTTCTTGTGCGTTCGCCAACTCCCGGGCCGAAGTCGTTATGGAGAGCAAAAAGACGGCCTGATCGGGATCGACCATCTTCTCGGCGACGCCGTCGACCGTGATCGTGGGCAGAGTGGACGGACGCGCTGTGCTGTCGGGGTCTTGAGCGTGCATTGGCAGTGTCACCGGAAAGAGCGTCACCAGAAGAAGCGTCGCCAGCAGTCTCATCACCACGACGAGGCATGGCGACCGGAACTCTCCAGCGATCGTCGTGCCTGAAGACTCGCCATGTGCTGGATCAGCAGGCGGCTCGAACTTCGATGGTCTGAACCTCGTTGGATTGGGCATGACCACCTCCTTGGCTGTGAACATAACGTACCGAGTCCTAGCGTACGCCTGACTCGCGCGTTCCGCGCTTGGGTGCGCGCGCGAGCACCAGGGCACTCGTCAACACGGCCGCAATCCCGATATTCCAGGAGAGGAGCCGAACCATGAGGCGAGCGTGGACCAGCGTGTGCTCGAGAAAGATCACGTACCAGGCGACGATGGCGAGACTGCTGAGCAGGAGTCCGAGAAGACGGAACCATTCGAAGTCTCGGTCGCTTCGACGCCGCCAGATCCACGTTGCCGCGAACACATGGGCGATTCCGGAGAGAACCAGCAGACTGCCGCCCACGGTGACGCTGCCGAAGCCGATCACGCCGAGGCGTTCGCCGAGACGTGACACCATGCGACTGATCGTCGGCTCGTGGTCGAACATCACGTTGATCTCCTCCGGCAGCGTGGTGCGCTGGCCCCCCTGGAGCCGAAAGCTCAGCTGATCCCAGAAGAACGCCAGCACGTTTTGCTCGAAGACCAGGTCGGCCACCACCACGTGCAGCAGCATCGTCGCGAGGAACCCAACGACATAGGCACTCGAGCCCGCGAGGAGAGCTCGGAGCCTCGGTTGCTGATACCAGAGCGCGAGCGGCTGCTGCCGGCCGCTCGCGGGTGACAGGCTGATCGAGGCCAAGAGACAGACGAAACCGATCAGGACGGCGCCGAACAGGAGATCGAAGTAGGCGACGAGAGCGCCCAGGGTCGCGAGAACGACCGCGCCTCTGGAGGTCGACCAGGCCCGCAGTGGCACGAGGGGACCGACCAACAGAACCGCGAAGATCAGCAGGTTGCTCGGTGCTGATGTGAACGACGCGGCACGATTCCAGAGATCGTGAAACAGCAGGAAGCTTGCTATCAGGAGCGCTTGCGCAAGGGGCGAGAACACCTCGGGGGACCTCAGGCCAACAATGGCCACGCGCCTGACGGACCAGACGAGGCCGCCTGCGAGAAGACCGAAGGTCGACCACCAGAAGACGCTCCGCACTCCCGAGACTCCGAAGGTCGGGACGAGTGTCTTCATGAGCAGCCGATGGCCCACCCAATACTGGTGGTAGAACACCGCTACGTACTCCTCGCGATCGATGTCTCCGCGTTTGATGACCTGCTCGAGCGCTCGACAGGGCTGATGGGGGCGCTCGAGGCGGTAGACGCGCTGCGCGGTCACGATGCGCTCGACGAAGCGACCGTCGTCTAAGAGGGTCATCACCGGGATCAGGCAGTCGTTGAATGCTTCCGGGGAGTCGCTGATCGCGCCGGTCTCGCGGTCCAGCGACTCGGCAAGCGCGCGCCGAAGAGGTTCGTCGTCCAGAGACACCGCGAGCGCGTTGAGGCCGACTAGACACAGGACCGCTACGGCTGCGGTGGCGAGTGCAACGGCCATGCTGCGCCCGATCAAGCCGATGAGCGATCTGCTGGGCTCGGGCGAGCTCGTCACGTCGTGTGCCGCGTCGGTCACGGCGCGCTGCCTTCTGATGAGGGCGGCGCTGAGTCCTGGGCCAGGTCGATCGGTCCTGGCCAGGAAGACGATTCGGAGAAATCGTTGCGGAGTTTCTCGAGCGTGCGGCCGGCGAACAGGCGTGTCGCGCGGAGCCTCGTGCCCTCACGGGCAATGGCACTCAGGATGCGCAGTCCGTCTCGAAACGTGTTGAGCTTGCTGACCGAGCCCACGGGGCGCGCTCGATAGCTGGTCTCGACTTCGAGGACCTCGATGCCGAGCCGGGCGTAGGCGAAGTTCAGCTCGGTTTCGAGCTCGAAGCGGTTCGAGTTGCAGGGGAAGGCGTCGACGAAGCGCCGGCTCAGCAAGCGGTAGCCGGTCAGAGGATCGCGGAGCTCAGCCCCCGCCGCGAGCGCGAAGACCGTGCGGATGAGGCGGTTGCCGAACCGTCTGCCGAACGGGTAGGCGTCAGGGTCCGTCGTGACACGCAAGCCGTGCACTACGTCCAACGAGCGCTCGACCAGTGACGCGACGAGTGAGGGTGCCACGCTCGCGTCGTAGGTGTCGTCACCGTCGACCATGAGGTAGACGTCGGCGTCGACCTCGCGAAGCATGCGTCGAACGACTCGCCCCTTGCCTGGCACCGGCTCGTGTCCTACGACCGCACCGGCAGCTTCCGCGATCCGAGCCGTCTCGTCGTCGCTCGCGTTGTCGTAGACCACGACGCTCGCCTCGGGTAGCGACTGCTGAAAGGCGCGCACCACGGCTTCGACCGTCGTGCTCTCGTTGTGACACGGCACGAGCACGGCAACGCGCGGCTGGGGATGCACACGTCGCGGCGTGGTGGGGGGAGCTGGGCTCATAGGTCGCGGCGCGACTCTAACGTCGTCAGGGATGTCGTCGAGAAGGTTGTCGGGAACAGTGTCGGGCCGGATGTCGGGCTGGATGTCGGGCCGGACGCAGAGTTTGCTCTGGCGGTGCGGTCCGACTGTAAGTCTCTGGCAATAAAAGGTTTACCAGTTTTGATACAGTGTGATCAGTCGAAAACTACTCTCACACACTCTCGAACCGAGATCTCGAAACGAGAGAGGCACAGAGAGAGGCTCGGGCCTCTCGGCGGCGCCAAAGCTGACGACAGAGGTCCACTCCCACCGGGCGATGGTCGGAGGTGAGCCCGCCTGAGCTGCCAGCTCGCTGGACCATCGCTTCCCCTAGACCGAGGAGGAGGCAACCATGGATCGACCGCAGCTGGCCCGCGACATCATGGTCACGAGACTCGTGACCGTGACGCCCGAGACGGACATCTTCGAGGGCATCCACCTCCTGTTGAGGAATCGCATCACTGGGGCGCCGGTGATCGACGAGGATCGTCGCTATCTCGGAATGCTCTCGGAGAGCAGCTCGATCTCCGTGTTGACGCTCACTGCTCGTCAGGCAAGCGAGAGCGGCGCCGCCGATTCCGTGGCGGCCCGAGAGTTCATGACCGAGCGGCTCGTGACGTTGAAGCCCGACATGGATGCCTTCGAGGCGATCGGGCAGCTGCTCAAGCATCGGATCGCGGGCGCTCCCGTCGTCGGCGATGACGGTGAGTTCCTCGGGGTGTTCTCCGAGCGCTACAGTATGCGTCTCCTGATTCACACGGCCTATGAACAGGCTCCGTCGTCGCACGTCGGCGCCTTCATGAATACCGACATGGGGCGGCTGATCGAGCCCGATCGTGAGCTGTTGTCCGTGGCGCGGATGTTCCTCGACACGTACTACCGACGACTGCCGGTCGTCGAAGACGGGCGCCTGATCGGTCAGATCTCCCGCAGGGACGTGCTGCTCGCCGAGCATCATCTTTCGGACATCCTCGAAGAGCGCGAGCGTGCGTTGCTGGAGCACAGCGGTGAGATCCCGATGCTCAAGCGCGAACGATCGTCGCCGGGCGAGCTCCTCGAGTCGACCGAGGTCGCTCACTTCATGGACACCAAGACCCACACGATTTCGCCGGATACGGACATGCTCTCGATCGCGCAGGTCTTCCTCAACTCCAATCGCAGGCGTCTGCCCGTGCTGGAGGGTGATCGCCTCGTAGGGCAGGTGTCGCGTCGCGACGTCCTGGTGGCGGCACATGCGCAGATGGCTGAACTGCCGCATCGCGAGTCCGAGCCCCTCTACCTGAGCGCTACCGACGAGGCCGTGCCCGCCTTCAACCACTGAGTGGCGCGGCGCGACTTCGCGTAGAGTCTGGCCTCGTTCATCAACAACGTCATCTCGCCATCGCGGACGGCCGATCACATCGGTGTGGGCGTCGCGCCGCGAGAGTGAGGTGCGCGCACGTTCCTCGAGGAGATCTGGAGTGAAGCTTCATACGTCGATTGGTCCCAATCCGCGCGTCGTGCACATGTTCCTGGCCGAGAAAGGCATGGAGGTCCCAACCCAGCAGGTCGACCTGATGGGAGGTGAGAACCGCGGAGAGGAGTACACCAGCAATGTCAACGCTGCAGGCCAGTGTCCAGCGCTCGAGCTCGACGACGGGCAGGTCGTGGCGGAGATCACGGCCATCTGCGAATACCTCGAAGAGCAGCAGCCCGAGCCACCGCTGGTGGGCAGCAACGCCGCCGAGCGCGCCGAGACCCGGATGTGGACGCGGCGGGTCGACCTCAACATCTGCGAGCCAATGGCCAACGGCTTCCGATTTTCCCAGGGGTTGCCACTGTTCGAGAGCCGGATGCGATGCCTCCCTGACGCTGCCGACGGGCTCAAGGCCTGTGCTCAGGACAAGCTCACCTGGCTCGACGGCCTCATGGAGGGGCGCCAGTACCTGGCTGGCGATCGATTCACGCTCGCCGACATCCATCTCTACTGTTTTCTCCACTTTGGTGCGGCGGTCGGACAACCGCTCAGCGAAGAGAATCAGAACATCAAGGCCTGGTTCGATCGCATGGACGCTCGGGAGAGCGCCAGGGCCACGGACATCCCGATCGGCTGAGGACATTCGATCCGGGCGAACGCCGGGTCTTTTCGACTAGGCAGGCTCGGCCCGTGCGAACAACACGCTGGCGAGCAGACCCCCGAGGGGCAGCAGGCAGCTGGCGGCCAGTCCTGCGGCGTACGTCCCGGTGGCGTCGCGGAAGACCGACAGGAAGCTGGGGCCGAGTGCGCTGGCGAGCACCAGCACCATGGTCATGGTGCCAGAAATGGCGCCGAGGTTGAGGCGCCCGAAGAGACGGGGGAGGGCGGCGACGGTGAGAGGACCGTAGAAGCCTCCCGAAAGACCCCAGAAGACCACCATGGCAGCGCGCGCAGCGGGCTCCGCCACGAGTGCCGCGCTCGCGCACATGAACACCTGGAAGGTGAGCATCGCGCGAATCAGATGAATGACGCGCACACGGTCGACGAGCGCTCCGGCGACAAAGCCGGTCACGATGCTGACCGCTGAGATCGGTAGCAGCAGGCGAACGAATCTGTCGGGAGCCATCTGCGCCTCGCCGGCCAGGTCGACCAGGTGGAAGGTGATTCCCGTGCCGACGAGCGACTGGTTGGCGACGGCAGCGGTGAGCACCCAGAAGAGCGGGTGGGCGAGCGCCTGGGCGCGTGTGTAGGCGCGCTCGGACCGAAGGGTCGCTTGGGGGCTGGGTGAGGTGGCGTCGCTCTCCTCGGTTTCTTCGGTGGCTTCTTCGCCGGTGGGGGGAGCCCCGTCTGGCAGGAGTCCACACTCTTCTGGTGTGTCGCGAAACAGCAGCAGTGCCAGGACCCCGAAGACGAGGAGCACGAGCCCCATCTCTCTCCAGGCTCCGCGCCAGCCAGACAGACCGATCCACCAGAGGAACACCATGGGTGCCATCGAGAAGCTCACCGAGATCAAGGCTCCCGAAGTCGCCGTGACGGTGCCGCGCCGGCGGTCGAACCAGCGCGCCACCATGGTGCGGCTAGTCAGGGTCAGCATGCCCTGTCCGGAGAAGCGCAAGAATGCGAACAAGAGGGCCAAGGCCCCGAAACGGATCGCGAGATCACCTGGGAGCGTTCGCGCGGCGTAGCTGACCAGCAGATCCGACCAGCTGAGCAGTAGCACCGAGCCCGCGAGAGCGGTAGCCGAGAGCGCCCCCATGAGACGAGCACCGATGCGATCGAGCAGCACCCCGCCATAAGGCAAGAGCAGCCCAGATGCCACGGTCCCCAGCAGGTAGGCGTTGCTCAGCTGTGACCGCGACAGACCGGTGTTGGCGATCAGGTGGTCGGTGAAGACACTGAGGCCGGTGGTCTGCCCGGGCATGCTGGCGACCACGCCGAAGGTCCCCAGCACCAGCACGAGCCAGCCGTAGAAGAACGGAAGCTTGGCGGGGTCGAAAGGAACTCTGGGAGAGGGAGACAACATGGTGAGCTCGTACGGAGAGGCCGGGACTCCGGCGCGTTACCTGATCACAGTCGGGTCGTCTGCGCGAGTCACCAGATGAGTGGCGCACGACGGTATGCTGTCTCCATGAAACTGAGACCACTTGGCGCCACCGGAATCCGAGTTCCTTCACTCTGCCTGGGAACCATGACGTTTGGCTTGCAGTGCGACGAGCCGACGTCGAACGACATACTCGATGCGGCTTGGGAGAAGGGACTTACCTTTCTCGATACTGCGGACGTCTATCCGCTCGGCGGCGGTCTCGAGACCGTCGGGGCCACCGAAGAGATCATCGGTCGTTGGATGGCCGGGCGCGGCAACCGCGATCAAGTGTTTCTCGCGACCAAGTGCCGTGGGCGAATGGGAGAAGGCCACAACGATCAGGGTCTGTCGCGTTTCCACATCCAACGCGCCGTCGACGCCAGCCTGAGACGTTTGGGTACCGACGTGATCGATCTCTACCAGGTCCACTTCCTCGATCAGCACACCCCGATCGACGAAACGCTTCGCGCACTCGACGATCTCGTGCGCGACGGCAAGGTCCGCTACATCGGCTGCTCCAACTTTCCCGCCTGGCAGCTCATGCGCGCGCTCGGCGTCAGCGAGCGCGTTGGTCTGGAGCGTTTCCAGTGCGTGCAGCCGCGCTACAACATGCTCTACCGCGAGATCGAGACCGAGCTGTTGCCTCTGTGCGACGAAGAGAAGGTGGGCGTCATCGTCTACAACCCCATCGCCGGCGGGGTCCTCAGCGGCAAGTACAAAGCCGGCAGCGCGCCCGAGGAGGGCACTCGCTTCACACTCGGTCGCAGCGCCGAGATGTATCAGGAGCGCTACTGGAAAGAGGAGCAGCTTCGCGCCGTCGACGAGCTCTCAGCAGCGGTCGAGGCTCGTGGTCTGCACATGGCGTCCGTGGCCGTCGCCTGGACCCTCGCTCAGCAAGCGATCACCTCGGCGATCATCGGCGCCAGCCGAGTCGACCAGCTGGATGCCACCGTCGCGGGCGCGTCGTTGGAACTGGACGCAGAGCTGACCGAGCTGTGTGACGCGGTCTGGTGGAAGTTGCCGAGAAGGCCGGTGGTCTTGGGGTATCGGTAGGGAAGTCGAGAGGGCGCACTGTTCTCTTCGCATGGCCGGTCCCTCGAGGATTGAGGTTCACCAGTCCAGTCGCGGTCAAAGTTGATTGTCCTGTCAGCTGCCGCAACGACTGCGGTGCGCTGGATCCTGTAGCTGCTGGGGCGAGGTCTCCTTCGGCGGACTCAGGACAGGCCCTTCGGGGGACTCAGGACATGCTCTCCGTTCGGCCGGGGGCCCCGCTACGCTGCGGTCGAGCATCCCTACCGGCCTTCCTTCAGGATGACACCGCTCATGGAGTGCAACTGAGCTGTTGCAGCTTCACCGTTCACAGGACCGTTTTCAATTGAGTCCGTCAGGCCCCTTCGGGGGACTCAGGACATGCTCTCCGTTCGGCCGGGAACCCGCTACGCTGCGGTCGAGCATCCCTACCGGCCTTCCTTCAGGATGACACCGCTCATGGAGCGCAACTGAGCTGTCGCAGCTTTACCGTCGACAGGACCATTCTCAGAACAGTCCGACAGTCCCTTCGGACCATGGAAGCCCGGCTATTGTTTTCGGGTCATGACGAGCCCTCGTTAGATTCGAGAACGCTTCCACTCCCTGAGTGTCATGCTGACGTCATGCCGGCCCAGGATCTTCGCGCGCGACGCACTGTTCGACCGGCATGGAGGAAGTACCTCGACCGAGGCTTGTCGGGCTGCCACCACATTCCCGTCGTCGTCACCGCGACAAAATGCCCGTTCGGGTCGCAGGTGAAGGATGAAGACCCGGCTTTCGAGGTCGACTAGGCTCCTGAAGAATCGAGTTTCGCAGTCATGACTAGCTCTCAACGTCGACGAGACAGCCTCTCTCGTCACGCCAATTTCCAGGTCGTCGTGGGACTGGCCAGCGTTGGGGTGGGAGTGCTCCTCGTCTTCGGACCGCCGACGTCGCTGTTTCGCTCCTACAACTCCACGATCGCGGAGGCCTTCTGGTCCGCCGACGCGCTTCCGCCACAAGCGCATCAGCTCAACCACTGGCTCCTCGCGACTGTCGGTGCGGGCGTGATCGGCTGGGGTCTGGCCTGGGCGGCGATTGCTCACATTCCGTTCCGAGCCGGTGAACGGTGGGCCTGGACCTGCCTTCTGATCACGCTGCTCGCGTGGTCCTCGATCGATATCGGAGTTGCGCTCTGGTTCGGGGTCTGGGGCGAGGTCGTCTTTGTGCTGAGCGCGTTGGTGGCGGCACTAGTTCCGCTGATGATTGCGGCACCGCTGTTCAGGGGAGCGCAACGCCAGGCGAAGTGATGGTTGCCGCCAGCGGTAGCTTGGCGCCGAGCTGCTGACGCCTGGAACCCCGTTTGGCACGTCGAGGTCCAAGTGTCCGATGGACACGCAGCTGTCGCCTTACGACGTCCTGGAGACCACTCTTGTGATGGCGAGGATTCTCTGGCCTGCTTGGGTTCTTGCGCTCGTCGTGCTGGCCGGGAGGCTGGTGGCTAGGTGGCGGTTGGTGAGAGAGGAGCGGCCTTTTGAAGTGCTTAGCCGCCGGCAACACTTCGGAGCCGGGGAGCTACCGATCCTCGTATGGTCCTTTCTAGTTGCCAGAAGCACCGGCTTTCTCCTGGATGGTCTCAATCCGGGAATGATCACAGCCAACGTCCTCGAGGTTCTCTGCTCCTACCCGTTGCTGGTCGCCATCGTGGTCGCAGACTTCGCTGGCAGGGCATTCTGGAGTATCGGAGAGCCGAGGCCGGCGTCATTTGCAATGCAGCCCGCCACGGTCTTGGCCGTCTTCATTCCGGTCTTCGACATCACGGCCGGCGCGATCCCGCTGCTCTACGGCCTTGCGAACCAAGGTTGATCGCTGCTGCGCTCCGCCTCCCGCTCCTCAGTCCCCTCGTCCGCTCCCCTCCAGCAGCCACAAGACCTCGACCGCCAGCTCACGGTATGCCCTGGCCGCTCGACCCCGCGGTTGTGTCGCCAGGACGGGCTCGCGGTGAATGCCCATGCGCTCCACCTCGACAGTGAAGGGGATGGAGGTGTTGAGGAACTTCGGATCTTCGGCGCGGAGTCGCTCCATGGTCTCCCGGTGCATGCGATTGTTCGTCTGCACCATCGAGAAGAACGGGTAGACCTTTGCGGTGGGGATGCGGTGCTCGTGGCAGAAGTCCAGGAGCTTGCGATAGGTGCGCTCGGAGAGGGTCGTGGGGATGACTGGCACCAGCACGACGTCCGCAGCGGTGAGCACGTTCTCGGACAGCAGCGTGATGTTCGGAGGACAGTCGAGAACGGCGTTTTCGTACTCACCGTCGATGAGGTCGAGGGAGTGAGACAGCCTGCGCCTCGAGCCTTTGAGTGACTTCAGCAGAACGTCGAGGTTCCTGAACGAGAGGTTGGCGGGCAGGACGTCGAGGTTCTCGTAGTCGGAGCCCCGGATGGCGGAAAGGAGGCGTTCGGTGTCGGTGAGGAGCTTCTTGGCCTTGAGGCCCCTGGACGGCCGCATGCGAAAGTAGAAGGTCGATGCACCTTGCGGATCGAGGTCCAGGAGCAGGGTAGGGCCACCCGCTTCGGAAAGTGCATAGGCGAGATTGACCGCGCCTGCGGTCTTACCGACCCCACCCTTGATGCTGTAGCAGGCCAGCCTCTTCATGGGAGTCGCTTCACTTCAGATACTGCTCGGTGATCACGGTTGCTCGAGCTGCGCAAAGGCAGTCTTGATGTCGGAGCCGACGAAACCCTGGAGGTTGGCCAGAACCTTGTCCCTCTGGCGCTCGTGGCGGGAGTAGAGCGTGGCAATGAGACCGCCCAGCGCGAGGGCAATTTCCGGAGCCTGGGGTTTGCCGTGGTCGAGGTCGTCGAACATGTCTCGGAGCTCGGCCTGTTGCACGGCGAGATCGTTGAAGTCTCCGAGAACGTCCTGCAGCTTCTTGAGCCGCGGCAAGACAGTCCCGAGCGTGTCGGCGGGTAGGACCGACTCGAAGAACTCCAGCGTGTAGCGCAGCTTCTTGCAGTCGATGCGCAGGTCGTGGATGGCCTCGTCGGGAGTGGACGGAGTGATGGCCCGACCGCGCTTGCGGACTCGGCGGTAGCGCTTGAGCACGATCTCCGGTCCGGCCAACGCGCTCGGCGATTCTCCCGTCGCGGTGGGGTCGTTCGCGGACGCCTGCTCGATCTGTCGTCTCATGCTCGTCATCTTGCGCTCGAAGCTGGCGCTGCGCAGGAAACGAGCCAGCCGCTTCTGCTCTTGCCCTCGCTGGGCCTCGAGGACCAGCTGCCAGGCAGCGAGACCCGGGTGCAGAGACGCCGGCAGCAAACTCCTGAACGCGGCCTGGTCGAGGAGGAAGACATCGAGGTCACGCAGTCGGTTGGTGCGCTGCTGCAGCTCTCGCAGATCACTCTTCAGGCGATCCTCGATGTCGGCTCCGAGAGCTCCCTTGACGAGACTCAGAAGCGAGCGCGAGCGTCTGACCGAGGTGCGGAAGTGGTGGAGAAACTCGGTGTCGACATCGTCGATCGTGCCCTGCGTGTTGGCGTCGACGAGCTCGAGTGAAGCGCGCAGCATGGCAACGACGGTCTCGCGCAGGGACTCACCGCGCGCGATGAAGACTTTTGGCTTGCTGGTATACGGCGTGGGAACGAGCTCCTGGTACTCCAGGAGACGATCGAAGACCGTCCGCGAGTCCGTGTCGAGCTCGAGCTGTTCGGCCACAGTGGACTCGAAAGCCGTCAGTTCATCGTCATAGCCGCGAACCGCTCGGGCGGTGAGCGCGCGGAAGATGGTCCTACGCGGTTTCTTCGCGTCAGCAAAAGACTCGATGCTCGAGCGCACCACCGTCTTGTCGTCGCGGTTCTTGATGTCGACGGGCAGTGTGCTGATGCGAAGGGTGCCGCGGTCGATCAGGGCGCGCAGTCCGAGGCGACTCGAAAGTGCGTCACGGAGATCGCCTTGTGGGAACTCCCACCAGAAGCGCGGCGGCGACTCAGAGTCGAGATCCAGGAGGGTAGGAGCCACACCGGATTCAGACTCTTCGAGAGGCGCGAGCCGGAGACCGCCGCTCTCGAGCGTCAGACGCAGGTCGTTGAAGTAGAGCCCCCACTCGTGGGTGTCGAAGTACTGCACTCGCCTGACGGTCCGTCGCCCCGATACACAGCGCCAGTCTTTGGTCAGAGCCTCGAGAAGATTCGCAACACTGGTGGTGACCGGTACGGTCCACCGGGCACTGGCTGGCCGACGTGATCCGGCAGCGGTCGTCTTGGACGGCGTCATGGTCAACGAACCTCGTTGTCGGAGACGGTCCCGAGGCTGGCCTTGCCGAGGCGCGGGAGTGCCGGCTCGAGCTCACCGTCCGTCGTGTCTTCGGCGGAGTCGACTTCGAACCGAATCTTCA
>JANQPS010000564.1 GCA_028285365.1 Thermoanaerobaculia bacterium
TTCCGGTGGGGTTCCTCGGTAGTGCCGAAGACTTCGGCAAGGCGGCGGCTTTTCTCTGCTCCGAGCCGGCTCGGTTCATCACCGGAACCGGCTTGTTGATCGACGGTGGCGCCTACCCGGGCCTGATCTGACGGCGGTTCACGGGAGTGGTCATGGGGCCTGGTGGTATCCTCTGGCCACCAGCTCCAGATCTTCATCGGAAGCGCCGGTGCCTGCCTCGATGCCACGGCACGAGAGCAGCTGTCGACCACACCGGGTCGAGGGATCCAGCGACCTCGGATTCAGGAGGAAAGTGATGCGTCGATTCACACGGACTTCGCTTGTGGTTTGTGGACTGCTCGTCTTGATTCTTGCCCCGTCGTTCGGCGCGGAAACGTCGTCAAAGGACAAGAGCGGCACGCCGACGTTCTCGGAAGACGTGCTGCCGATCCTCCAGCGTTCATGCCAGACGTGCCATCGGCCGGCTGGACTGAACCTCGGCGGAATGATTGCGCCGATGCCGCTCTTGACCTACCAAGAGACCAGACCCTGGGCCAAGGCGATCGCGAGGGTGGTCGAGAGTGGCGAGATGCCTCCTTGGCACGCCTCCGATGACTACGCGGGTGTCTTTTCCAACGAGCGCACTCTCAGCGACGCCGAGATCGAGACCTTGCTTCGCTGGGCCAAGACCGGGGCTCGTCCTGGAGACCCCGACAAGGCGCCGCCGCCGCTCGAGTGGCCGTCCGCCGAATGGTCGATCGGTGAGCCGGACCTCGTGCTGAGTCTCGCGGAGCCGTTCCACGTGGACGACGATCTCGTCGATCTCAACATCGTGCTCGCCGCCGAGGCGGTGCCCGTCGGAGTGCTCGACCGGGATCGCTACATCGTGGCTGCGGAGTACAAGCCGGACACCGAGGCGGTGCATCACATCATCGGCTTTGCGGTGACGCCCGAGTCCGCGGATCGCCCGGGCGGTTTCTTGAGATTGCCGGGGATCGCGCCAGGCGCCGAACCCAGTGAGTTCCCTCCGGGTTACGGCATCCGGTTACCCAAAGGCTCCAAGATCATGATGCAGATGCACTACCACAAGGACCCAGGACCCGGCACGGAGGTCTACGACCAGTCGACGGTCGCGTTCAAGTTCGCGGACGAGCCGGTTCAGGAGATGTATGTGTCGTCGGTGGGAGATCCGCGCAAGATGTATCTACCGGCCAACACCAAAGACCACTTCATCACCCAGGAAGAGACGCTGGCCAAGGACATCACCATCATGAGCCTGCTGCCGCACATGCACTATCGAGGTGCCTACTCGCACTATGTGGCCAAGCTCCCGGATGGTACCGAGATGTCGTTTCTCGAGGTGCCTAGGTATGACTTCAACTGGCAGACTCGCTATCGCTTCAAGCAGCATCTGCGACTGCCTGCGGGAACGCGGCTCGAAGTGACGATGGGTTACGACAACACCGCCGGCAATCCGAACAACCCCGATCCCAACGCAGAGGTCAAGTGGGGCGACTCCACCGACGACGAGATGAATCTCGGCTTCTTCTACTGGGCCTTCACGGATGCCAGCGATGGCGAGGGGCTCGGAGGACGGGTGTCACCCTTCTTAGCGCGCGAGGAAGCAGGGAGTTCAGGCAGCGGCGACTGAGTCGGAGATCGGGGCTGCCGGAGGTCAGACTCTCGAGAGGATCAGAGGTCGACGACGATCGGTGCGTTGACCGGCTGATAGTCGAGCGTGCAGATGCTGGCGTTGACGAAGATAGTGTCGTGACCAGGGACCTCGGCGCCCTGGCCGTAAGCCTCGTGTATGTGGCCAAAGACATGGACCTGCGGCGAGACTCGCTCGACGGCCTCGAGGAGATCGGCGCATCCGACGGGCTCCTGCCTGAACGTCAGGTCCAGGACACCCATGGGTGGGCCGTGGGTGATCAGGACGTCCGTGTGCTGCGGGATGAGATCCCACTTCGCGCGGATCTCGTCACCACGCTGGAGATTGAACGCCCAGTCGAAGAACCAGGGCTGCCACGGGGATCCCCAGAAGCGCACGGAGCCCACGGTGGTCTCCGAATCGCGGAGGTAGGTCAAGCCTGTGAGGAGCTCTTCAGCTTGTTCAGCCTGGTACTCGAGACCAAGATCGTGGTTGCCCGCAATCACGATCTTGTGGCGGTGAGGTAGGCCTTCTAGAAAGCTCGCGGCCTCGGCGATCTGTTCGAGCGTTCCGACCTTGGTCAGGTCGCCGGCGTGGATCAGCACGTCGCCGTCTGGCACGTCCAGGTTCTCGTGCAGGCCGTGGGTGTCGCTGATGCAGACGAGGCGCATGGTGTTCGCGGGTCGTCGTGGGGTCGTCGAAGGGTGCGGGATGCCAGGCAGGTCCGTGAGAGCCGCGGCTCAAGGGAGCGTGGCTTCCCAAAGGTCGAGGTCGATTTCTGCCTTTTCGACCACGATCTGATCCCCCTGAGGTGACCACGAGGGATAGCGATAGTAGACGCTGAGATCGCTGGCCGGAGCCACCACGACCTGTTCGCCGGACTCGATGTCGATCCATTCGATGCCCCAGACGCCGTTCCTGGCCCGCGCGTAGACCACCTTGTCACCGTCAAGGGAGAACCCGCCTGGCCAGTGTTCGCCGGGGCTGTCGGTCAGCTGCTCGAGGATGCCGCCGTCTGCTGACAGGACCCCGATCTGAAACCCCTGAGTGGAGCCGATCTCGACTGCAATCTGAGCCCCGTCATCGGACCACACCGGGAAACCGACGAAGTCGTGCTCAGTCTCGATGCTGGTGGTGTTCTTGGTCTCGAAGGAGTAGAGCTGCACCGACGCGGCCGCCGACCTCGGAGTCTCGTAGAAAGCCAGACGGTCGGCCAACGGGGATGGCCGAGCAGAGCGCCACATGGGGTTGATGCGGACGATGCGCTCGCGCTCTCGCGTCTCGACGTCGATCCGGTAGAGCCACAGCTCCTCGAGGGTGCTGGCGAAGTAGAGCACCGAGTCGCCGTCGCGTGTCCAGGTCGGGCTGTAGGCGGAAAGCTCCTCGTTGAGCGTCAGGGGGGTGAGGTTGCTGCCGTCTTTGTCCATGATGTAGAGGCTCGGCAGCTGGCCGCGCCGGGTCTGCTGGAAGACGATGCGCTCGCCGTCAGGAGAGAAGGCGGGGCGAGAGTCTCGGAGGTGGGTACCGGCCGTCAGCGGACGTGGCGTGCCACTCGGCAGTCCCGTGTCGGGATCGAGAGGAAACGACCAGAGGCGTGCGTTCTGCTCGACGCGGGTGGCGACGAGGCGGTCGTCCGAAACGGTGCCGAAGCGCAAGGCGGCGCGAGCCAGCCGGGTGGGCTCGCCGGTCGCCGTGCCCGTGTCGGTCGACACCGGAGCCTCCCACAGCCAGCGCTCTCCGAGGGTGCGCGCCGTGAAGTACAGGGCGCTCGAATCAGCCGCCCAGGCGACCTCTCGAGGAGTGGCCTTCACCTGAACCGTCCGGGCCATCTTGCCGTCTGGACGAATCGTCCAGATCGAGCCGCCTCTGAACTCGGACGAGACGAACGCTATTCGTTGGCCGTCTGGAGACCAGGAGGGGCCGCCGTGCCCACCGGGCGGCCAGCCGATCTCGGTCAGTTGACGGGGCTCGCCGCCAGCAAAAGGTATGGTCCAGAGTGTCGAAGGAGGTGTCGCCGGGTACGAGTTGAGGCCGAGCTCGAAGCCCGAGCCGGACTGGAACACGATGGTCGATCCGTCGGGCGAGAACGATGGCCAGGACCCGAACTCGGTGAGCCTTCGCGACTCGCCGCCGAGTGCGGGTATGACCCAGATTCCTCCGGCCCCGACGGAGTGGTAGACGATGAATCGTCCGTCGGGGGACCAGCGCGGCTGGACGTTCTGGCGCCCGTCGTTCGTCAGCATCAGCGGCTCTGTACCCACGCCGCGTTGTCGAATGACGATCTCGAAGCTCTCGTTCTGGTCGACGCTGTAGACGAGGCGATTCCCGTCGGGTGAAGTGTGCGGAAAGGCCTCGAGTCCGGCCGAGCTCGTGATCTGGGCCAGGCCGACGACAGGTGGATCGAGCGCACCCGCCAGAGACGAGGAGTCGGGAGTGCGTAGGGCAAACAGCGTGAGCGCTGCGCCGGCGAGACCGGCAAGAGCGGCGAGTGCCAACCAGGGCAGTCGACGGGCCGGAGCGCGGAGATGCGGTCGTGGACGATCCGCGGTACCGACGCCTGGAGCTTCTCCCGGAGCAGACGGCGACGGCTCGATCACATCGCCGGATCTCGTGACGGGGGCGACGAGGCGATAGCCCCGCTTGGGGATGGTCTCGATGAACGTTGGCCTCTGCGCGTCGTCCTCGAGAGCCCGACGCAGCTCGGAGATCGAGCGAGTCAGGGCTGAGTCGGAGAGATACTGACCGTCCCAGACGCCCTCGATCAAGGCTTCTTTCGACAGCACGTCCTTCGGGTGCTGGGCGAAGAAGACCAGGAGCTCGATCAAACGCGGTTCGAGGTGCCGTTTGATCTGTGACTGGCCAGTTTCGTCGCGACGGATACGACTCAGATGAGGCTCGACGAGCCACGGACCGATGCGCAGTGGAGAGCTCGGCTTCGAACCGGCTGGGTCGCTCACGCGAGCATTGTAGATTGCGGGTGTGGGAGCTCCCAATCGCCTGCTAGCAGCGGATTCTCGGCTGTCGCCGATGTGGGCGTGATCGCGCAAGTCGGGGACTCAGATGCGCATCGCTCGAGAGCGCGAGGATCGTACGGAGCGAGAGTGCTGGGACAGTCTGATGTCTCCTTCTGGAGGGACTCACTCGGTGCCACGTCGTGCAGTCCCGGGTCTTGCGGCGAGACCACCGTCAAAGGTGGTACGTCGTCTCGATCAGCATGTATCTGTCCGTGGGGATCTCGGGCTGCTGGTTGGTGTGGTCTGGCGCTTCGGTGTGACCGGGGGATGTCGCCTGGCTACAGATCGCATTCCTGTTTGACGAGAGTGGTGATCTCGCGAGAGGTCAGAGCGTTCGGGTCGTGAGGAAACTCGCGCATGCCGGCATGGTGGAGGACCTCGTGGAGCATGAGAGCAGCAGCGTGATGACGGTCGAGGCGCTGAAAGCCGTCGACGCAGATGCCGATGGTCTGGCCACCGACTTCGGTGCCCATCACGCCGAGCCGTCGGCTGCAGATGTGCGCGTACGGAGTCTTCTCGGCTCGCATGAACTCTGCTTCGGTGAGCAGCTGCTGACCATCGGCGCCGAGGTCCGAGAAGAGTTTGCGGCAGGTGGGCTGGTGTTCGAGCTGCCGCCACGCCAGTCCTAGCGCACGACGCACCTGAAGCCGGAACATGGCGGGGCTGAGGTCTTCGGTGGGAACCGTGAAGGTGGGCCGCTCTCCGCCAGCGGTGGCGGCACTTGGAGCTGAGGAGGCACAGACGCAGCAGAGCAGGGCGACGAGGGTGATCAGCGGAGAGCGGTGCTGCGGGCACTGTCTAAGGGCGTAGGTGGTCGGAGCGGTTGCGTCTCGGTGCGACTCTCGGCGGTGAAGGGTTGGCCGAGGTCCTGCTGGGGCCGGGGTCGAATGGAGGCGGAGTCGCGTGGCGTTCATGCCGGCGACTAACGCGGGCCGCGTGGTCCTCGGTTGTTCTCGTTGCCTGTGATCGTCGTGGGAAAGTCCTCGGAAAAGCCTCGGGTCCCTCTAAGCTCCTCTGTCTAAGGGGTTTACGTGCGAACCTCGCAAGTGTCGCGAGACGCGAGGTGGGCCGACACGGCTAACATCCCAGTCGGAAATGCAAGACGACGGCAGGAACATCGTCGACCAGATCGAGCGGGATGGGCTGGTCGAGCGCTATCGGCGGGATGGAGCGGTCCTCATCAAGGGGCTTCTGAGCGAGGCCCAGGTGGACCTCCTGCGGACCGGCATCGAGGCGAATCTCGAGAGCCCGTCTCCGAGAGCGCTGGTGGCGAGCCGCGATGATGATCCCGGGCTTTTCTTCGAAGACTTCTGCACCTGGCAGCAGAACTCCGCCTACCGAGAGCTGATCGAGCTCTCAGCCATTCCCGAGGTGGCTCGGCGCCTCATGAGATCGAGAACGGTACGTCTGTTTCACGACCATCTGCTGGTCAAGGAGCCCGGGACGGTCCAGAGAACGCCGTGGCATCAGGATCAGCCGTACTACAACGTCGACGGCCATCAGAACGTCAGCTTCTGGATTCCTGCTGACCAGGTCCCAGCCGCCAACAGCCTCGAGCTCGTGGCCGGTACTCACCTGGGCCCGTGGCTCATGCCGCGGACGTTTCTCGATCGCGAAGCGCGCTGGTTTCCGGAAGGCGAACTCGCCGAAGTGCCCGACATCGATGCCAGGCCGGCCGACCACAACGTCCTGAAGTGGGAGCTCGAACCGGGTGACGCCGTGGCGTTTCACATGCTGACGCTGCACGCGGCCCCGGGAGCTTCGCTCAGGACGCGTCGGCGCGTCTTGTCGGTCCGGTTGCTCGGGGAC
>JANQPS010000572.1 GCA_028285365.1 Thermoanaerobaculia bacterium
TCGTGGAAGGCGAATACGTGGCGATCGGGCGGGATGGTGGGAATCGGTTCGTCGGTCGAAACGCCGATGCTCTTCCTGCAGACGGGACTCGTGAAGTCATCGCCCCGGTCCAGGGTAGCGCGAATCGCGCTCGACTCGGGCCCCATCCGGTAGAGCATCGGGACCGCCTCTTCGATGGGCAGGCCATCGACCCACGGGTCGTCCAGGCACCATGAGGCCAGAGCCGCGATCGACAGAGTCGTCTCCGAGGGCAGGGCCGCATGAAGTCGCTGGAGGAGTCGGGTGTAGAAGGGGCGCTGAGAGCGAGTCGCATCGAAGTCGAGCTGCACACTCTCGCCTGGCGTGAGTCGGGCTAGAGAGAGTACCGCGCTCGAGACATCGTCCACTTGTGCGGAGCTGAGCGCTGGAGACTGTTCCTTGCTGACCTCGATACGAACGACCGTGATGCGTGGGAGGGAGTTCGGCATCACGACCGAGTGGTGCCGCGGTTCCACCACGACGTCCTCTCCGTGTAGCCAGACGCTGCCCGCGTAGATCGCAGCCCGGTGGCGACTGGGATCGAGAAAGCTGAGATCGTGAGTCTGGTCCCATACCCAGAGTGTCGCTGTGGCCCCGACCGAGGTTGCTTGGAGCTCAGGCCTCTCGGCGGCTTCGGAGAAGATCTCGTTCGAGCAACCAGACACGCACACGCCGACTCCGATGGTCGAGGCGAGGACGATAACCCTGCGCACCTCTACCTCGAGCACCTTGCGTACCTGGCGGAGAGACCTGATGACGAATGACATCGCCGGAAGACGCTATGTTGAGGACCACTCGGAGCGGCATTCGTCGGGGCACGATGCCCTGGAACGGTGCCGAACGCAGCGTCGTTGTTCGAACGGCGCTGCGCTCGACCGCTGTTCGAGGACTTCCTACCGGAAAGCTCGCGAGACCGAGAGATCGATCAACCGTCGAAGCAGTAGAGGAACTTGTCGGTCCTCACGAACAGTTTGCCGTTGGCGGCCACTGGTGACGAGAGGGTGTAACCCTCGAGCTCGTTGGTGGCCAGGATTTCGAACTCACGCCCCAGCTTGGCCACCGTGACGACGCTCTCCTCGTTGACGGCATAGAGCTTGCCGTCCGCGATCAGCGGCGAAGCGCTGTAGGTGCCCACCGCGAGCCGTTTGGTGTCATAGATCGACTCGCTCTTCTCGAGATCCCACACCTGGAGCAGTCCCTTGTCGTCGAGGACGTACAGCAGTCCGTCGTGGACCGATGGGCTCGGCACATCGGTGCCTTTGTCGATCTGCCAGGCGACGCTCGGCTCGGTCTGTCCGCTTGCGTCGCGCAGGACCATCAGCGGCTTGACACGTGAAGGTGCGAAGAGCAGATCACCGGCGGCTACCGGTGTCGCGACCACGCGGTACATCTTCGACTTCTCTGGGTTCATCCCGCCGACTCTCCAGAGCTCGCGACCGTCGTCCAAGGCGTGTCCCGTGACGTAGTCGCCGCCGCTGATGACGAGCTCGGTGCCGCCACTACGCTCCCACAGCATGGGAGTCGTGTAGGAGTCCGGAGACTCCATCAGTGCGTCGGTGGGGCGCTCCACCTTCCAGGTCGTCTGGCCGCTCTTGGCGTCGATGGCGAGCACGTAGCTCGGATCGTCGGTGCGCATGCCGTGCAGCACCGGGACGTAGAGCACACCGTCGTGCAGCAGAGGTGACGCGCCATAGCCGTGGTTGAGACCAAAGGCGCCGTAGTCGTCCTGGAGATCCCGCGACCACAGCTCTTTACCGTCGAAGTCGAAGGCCTTGATGACCCCGGTACCTGCCATCATCCAGACGGTCTGACCGTCGCTGACGGCGGATGGAGACGACATGTTGTGCTTCATCTTGAAGAAGTTGCCGCCGCCGAGCGGTCGCTTCCAGAGAACCTTGCCGTTGGTGGCGTCGAGAGCCCAGCCTTCGATCTCCTCGTCGAGAGCCACCGTGAGGAACATGCGGTCGCCCATGATGATCGGGGTGGAGCCGGACCGTCCGGACATTTCGGTCTTCCAGACGAGGTTCTCGTTCGGCCCGAACGTCGTCGGTAGTCCGGTCTCGGCGCTGGTGCCGTCGAGATTTGGGCCGCGCCACTGTGGCCAGTCGCTGGCTACCGCGGTTCCGACTCCGAGAAGTAGGCCGAGAGCCAGGCACAGGCTCGGAGCGAGCCAGGCTCTGAAGACCGATCGACAGGGTGGTCGGAGGGTTGAATTCGTGGCCTCGGAATGACTCCAGATCGAGCGCATCGTGGACTCCTGCCTTTGGTTGCCTTTGATGTGGTGCGTCTGATGACGGTCAGAGAAGTCAGCCAGCGTGATTGTATCCGCCGCCAAGTCGGCGGAGTGAGCTGTGGATTCTGGGAACGTTGTTCAGTTCATTCGGGCGGATGAGTGCGGGGAAAGAGGATCGGAAACGAGCGCACGAAACTGTCGAATAGCCCGACGAGCGTTTGGAGGTGCTCAGCGTCGCCTTCGATCGTGAGCTCTGCGCTCTGGATCAGATCGTCAGCGGTCACGAGCTGCAGCAGCAGACGTTTGAGATCCAGGGTCGACGTCTCGAGGGAAACGTCCGGCGCACGGGTCTTTCGCTTTCTGAAAGCATGAAAGACGCTGTTCTCGACGACGAGCTCGTCGTGCTCGCCGGTATCGGTGTAGTCGACCCCTACGCACAGGTGCAATCCGCGTGCTCGCTGCGCGTTCAGTCTCACGGCAAGCGAATCGAACAGGTTGTCGAGCGGCATGCCGCGGGCGATGCCGTCGCTGACCCTGACCGTGCCACCGGGTGGAGTGCCGCATCGAAGCTCCTGGGCGCCGGTCAGGTAGAAGTTGCGCCAGGGACCGGAT
>JANQPS010000690.1 GCA_028285365.1 Thermoanaerobaculia bacterium
TGTGTGGTCGTGGTGATCTCGAGACGACGGAGCACGTCGTGATCGGCAAGATCGCCGTAATCGAAGACCCGAACGACGACGAGGGGTCCGGGGCGTCACGCCCGCTCGAGCACCGGGTCGACAGCGTCTCGGGTGCGCTCGACGGCTTCCGTCGCGAGCCGGGTGGCGGTTACTCGGCGCTCGAGCGCGCCGTCTGGCGACTGATCGACGCAACGGTTCGTGAGCACGAGACCTTTCTGATGCTGTCGAGTGCCTCGACGTCTGAGGATCGCCAGTGGCGGCATGCGATCAACGTGTGTCTCTACAGTCTGCACCTGGCTCGCGCTCTGGGTCTCGAAGGCTCGGTGCTCCGTGATCTCGCGATCGGCGCTCTGCTGCACGATGTCGGCTACACGTTCCTGCCACCTCATCTGGTGGCGCGCAACCGCGCCCCCAGCGCGGCCGAGCAGGCGCAGCTCAGACGTCATCCCGAGTTGGGAGCCGCTCATCTGGCGGGGATCCCCGACGTGCCTCCGCTAGCAGTGCTCGTGGCATACGAGCATCACCTGCACTGGAACGGCAAGGGTGGCTATCCCTACGGGACCCGGGAGCCGGGACTTGCGAGCCTGATCGTGGCGGTGGCCGACAACTGGGACGTCTTGTGGACGCTCGGAGCTCGCTACGCTCCTCAGAAGCGCTACGAGTTCGCCAGCGGCCGACTCATCGAGAGGGGCGGGAGCGTGCTGGATCCCTTTCTGGTCGACAGTTTGCTCGTGCTCTTGCCTGATCCGGAGGAGTCGCCACCTGCCACTGGCGGGTGACGTCGTTTGACCGGGGACTGCCGGAGGGACGTCTGGCCGGTCTCCAGGGTAGAGGCGTCGTCAGGGGGACGTCTGGGCGACGATCTCTTCGACGAGACCGGTGAGCTCTGCGACGAGCCGAGTGTGGTGATCTCCGGTCCCGGGGCCGGCAAATCCCGAGTGGATCTTGCGGACCCGATGCTGGCGATCGAGGAAGATGGTGGTCGGGAAGGACAGCACGGCTGTCAGGTCAGGCAGCGTATCTCCGGCTGCCTCCTTGTCCGAGATACCGGCCACGAGCAGAGGGAACTCGATCTTGTGGCGTAGCGCGTAGCGCTCCACCTGGCGACGGCTGCGCTCGAAGTCGTCGCGCAGCTCGTAGGCCAGACCCACGATCTCGAGGCCGCGATCGCGGTAGCGACGGTGCCACTCTGCGAGGAGTGGTGCCTCGTCGTTGCAGTTCGGACACCAGCTGCCGAATACCGACACGACGACCGGCTTGTCGGCGAAGCGTGTGTCCGTGAGCGACACGATCTCGCCATTCGTATCGGGAAAGCTGAAGCTGAAGCGACCTTCGTCGTTGGTGAGGCCAACCTCCTCGAACGGATCTGGAAGCGGGCTGGGCTCGTCCGGCCCGAGTCTCGTCGCGGTCCAGGTGGCCCGGTAGGTGTCGCGAGAGAAGAACGTGCCTTCGAGGGTCTCGCTCCCTCCGCCTTCGCTGCCTTCGCTGATCATGGCGAGAAAGAGAAAGGCGTGCGCCCCGTCGAAGGTGGCGAGACGGAGCCCGCCGCCGTCGATGATCTCGCCGGCGAGGTAGCGATAGTCGCCCGTCGGAGTCAAGAACGTGCCGGTCAGCTCCTTCCCCGTCTGTTCGAAGATGGCGAGAGCCGGGAACGTCTCGTCCTCGTCGGTGAAGCTCGCAGTCCAGCTGCCACTGAGATCGAGGTTCGAACGGGGCGTCGTCTGGGGTGGGGAGTGGGCGGTATTGGCGGACTCGTTAGCGAGGCGCTTGTTGGCTAGGAAGGCCAGGGTCGAATCCCCCTCGGCTTGGGTCTTGCGCCAGCGGCCCTCGAGTCGGGGAGGCTCGGAATCGAAGTAGCGGGCCAGGATCTCGGAGTCGTACCAGTCGAAGCGGAGCTCGACGTCGTCGCCTCTTGCCACGACTGCGCTCACGGGCACTCGCTCGTGTCCGTTGCGGACGTGGGCCTGAAGCTGGCCGACGTCACTTTCGAAGACGAGATCGAAGGGTAGGACGCCACCGGGGGACTCGAGCGCGGCCTGCCAAGTGCCCTCGAGGCGCTCGGCCACGACGAGCCGAGCTTGCTGAGTTGCGGTGTGGTAGAGGTGCCAGGCGCCAACTCCGATCAGCACGACGAGCCCAGCCGAAAACAGCAGGAGCGGCATGGGAAGAAGCGGTCGCCTGGTGGGCGAGTGGAGCTTTCGCCGGAGTCGATTCAGTCGCATGGCTCCTCCATGAACTGCCCATCCACGATCTGGCCCTCGATCATCTTCAAGGCCTGCCGTATCGAGCCAGGAGCTCGTCCAGATCCCCCCGCGTCAGCGGCGGAAAGCTCGCGTCCTCGGCACTTTCTGAACCCGAGCTCTCAGCTTGGGATGATCGCGACTCGGCCTGGCAGGGATGACACATCAGAGTCGAGGTGTACGCGTCGTGGCTCAGTCCCAGAGTGTGCCCGAGCTCGTGCGCGATGACGTTTCTCAGCGGCGCGCCAGCGTCCTGGTCGTTCGAGCGAGTCCTCGGGATCGCGACGAAGTAGTGGCCTTCGCCAAGTCTCCAGGCGAACGGCATGAGCGGCTGCGCCGACAGCAGCACGAGCACGCCGTCTGGCGCCAGAGCAGACAGTGTTTCGGGTGGTGGCGGACCATTCTGGGAGTCGTCGAGACGGCCGGCCTGTAGCCAGATCGCCCGGGCGAAGTTCTCGAGATCGCGAATCTCGGAAGGGTCCGAGACGTGCTCCGACTCGCCGAAGGCCCGCCCCAGGCCGAGCTGCTTGAATGTGAGGTTCCAGAACTCGAGGGCATCCTCGACCGACGTGCTGCGAGGGTCGCTCGGTTCGACGGCGACGACGGTCACCGAATGAACTGCTGCCTCGATCGGCTGACCTGCACCGACGTTCTGCTCGGCACCTGAGAGGGCCCACGGATGGAGTATCCAGAAGTGGAGCGCCGATAGGTGGAGTGCAATGCCTGCCAGTACGTAGACCACGGTTGTCTCGGGAGCGAACGTCTCGCCGCCTCAGCGGGCGTGGTGGCAGATGAGCTCGAGCACGTTGCCTTCCGGATCCTCGAAGAACAGGGCACGGGCCTGCATGTCGGGAAACTCGGCTCGCCGCGGGTCGAGATCCAGCTGCGCGAGTCTTGCTTCGTGGGCTTCGTACGAGTCCGGCGGGATCTCGAAGGCCAGATGGTTCAGTGTGGAGCGACTGACGTCGTGGCCGGAAAAGCGCGACCTGGCGAAGACGTGACGTTCGTAGTCGATCAGGACCAGCAGCTCAGGGTGCCCGTGGCGACCCAGCGGCGTGTTGGTCTCGCGGATGGTCAAGAAAGAAATCGTCGGGTCGCCGTCGGGCGTCGCCTCGGGTCCGTGCTCGTGGCAGGCTTCGCTCAGCAGCGGAAAGCCCATCACGTCGACGTAGAAAGCTCGCATGGTCGGCAAGTCGGCCACGCTGAGGACGATCTCGGCAACGCCCACAATCGGCGGGCGCTCGGTTGGCCTTTGCCCTTCTTCAGGCGTCGGGTGCGAAGTCATGACGGGATCATCTCCTGGTCTGCTCGTGGTCTGCGCCGCGAAGTCGTGACCGCCGTGCTGTTGGACGATCACCTATTGTGACCGAACGGTCTGCTACAGTCGCGCGCCGTCTCGAAGCGAGGCCGACGGACGAAGGGGTTTCGTCCGCAAGCGAAGCTGATAGAGCTCAGGGGAGCGTGTCGTGAACCGCAAAGACATCT
>JANQPS010000591.1 GCA_028285365.1 Thermoanaerobaculia bacterium
ACGACCTCCGCTCGACCATCCACGTACGGATCGACGGCGAGCCTGTGGCCATCGGTGTTGCGATCGATGAGCAACCGACGCGTGCGCGCCATCAGGGTCAGCTCGACGACCGGCATGAGCTGCGGCCAGAGCTCGTCGTCGAGGTTCTTGTGGATGTTGAGTAGAGCGTTGCGCTCGAAGAGAAACCCACGGTTGTAGATTCCCAGCAGATCGCTCGAGGCCATGGACCGATGATGAACGACGGCGTCCGGCGCCAGCACCACCCGCTCGCCACCCGACCACAAACGCCACCCGAGATCGACATCCTCGAGATACGCGAAGAAAGCCTCGTCGAAACGTCCCGCTGCTTCGAAGCTGGAACGCCGAATGATCATGTTGCCACCACAGGCAAACGGCAGCTCGTGACCTGGTTCGAGAATCTCCAGGTCCACCAGGGGGCGACGGTAGTCGAGCTGAAAGGCGTGTCCGTCGAACGTGACGATGCCTTGCTGAAAGTCGTTGCGCTCACCGTCCCAATCGACGATCCGTCCGGAGACTGCAGCGACGTCCGACGGAGCGCTCCTGAGCGCCTCGACCAGGTTTCCGAGCCACGACGACGTCACGAGGGTGTCGTTGTTGAGCAGGACCAGAGCGTCCGCATCGGTGTTGCGGGCGAGGAGGTTGTTGCCGCCACAAAACCCGAGATTGTGCTCACTCCGCAGCCAGCGAAAGCCTCCCCTGCCACCGAGCTTTCGATCGCCCCCGGCTGCGCGCTCGAGCCAGGCGGCCGTCCCGTCTTTCGACCCGTTGTCGAGCACGAGCAGCTCCCACTCGACACCCGGATCATCGAGACCCTCCAGCGAAGCAACGACCGTCTCGAGGTGCTCGAGCCCATTCCAGCTGAGCATGAGAACCGAGACCGATCGAATCGGACCTGATGGTGCTGTCAAGAAGCTCCTCCGAACAGGCGCTTCAACCGGCGACGCATCCGGAAGTCCAGCGGATCGTCCGGCGAGCGCGTCCCGAGTCCGTGAGCGTAGTCGACCTTGGTCACGTCGCGACTCGGATCTCGCAAGAAGGAGATCAATGGCTCGAGCGTGCGCGTCCAGGTGTAGTCAGCGGCCAGCCGGCGAGCGTTCTCGGTACGGCCACTCGTCCCAGACCTCTCCGAGCTCAGGACGTCGTTCAAGGCCCTTGCCAGCGCCAGCTCGTCCTCACACGGCACCACCCAGCCAGCATCGTGCTGATCGAGCAGCCGACTGAGCGCCCCGCCGGCACTGGTAACGACCGGACACCCCACGGCCAGGGCATCGAGGAATCGGGTCCGTAGGGACAAATCCGTCTCGAGGCTGGGTCGGTGAGGCGCCACGAGCACGTCGACGTCGCGCAGCAGATCGAAACGGCGATCGAACGCGACCCAGTCGTGGGTCTCGACGCGCGTTCCCCACCAGCCCTTTTGAGAGCAAAACGACTGGACCTCCTCGAACAGCCGCTGCGGAGCACCCGAGCCAGGCTGGTGAATCAGGAGAAGGCGCCAATCGCAGTCGACGTGATCGAGGGCCTTCAGCAGCGTCCACGGGTCGTACCAATCGTAGAGTCCTCCGAACAGCAGTCGCTTGACCCTGGAGTCACGCTCCTCCAGCAGCAGCCGAGGCTCGGGGAGTTGCTCGGGTAGTCCAAAAGGCACGACCGCCACCAGGCTCTCGAGAGCCGGGTCGCGGGCCACCAGCTCCGGATTGACCCTGCCCAACGCCGTGAGGAGGCCCAGATAGAAGAGTCGCTGCTCCTCCGACGAACAGAGGAAGAAGTCGCCCCTCGACAGCTGTAGTAGCCACGTTTCGTGATCGTTGCGATAGGGGTCGAGTCCGAGGGTCTCGTAGTAGTGCAGGTTCTCGACGAGCCACGGATCGTAGAAGTCGAGCACGGTTGGGACATCGGGGACCTGCAGCACGACATCGTTGCCGAGTTGGCCCTGGGCGCACACCACGTCACAGCCGGAGAGCTGGCGACCGAGGCCACCCGGATCGTAGACCTCGAAACTGGCGCCCTCGGGCATCTCGTCGAGCCACTCAGGCTGGTCGGCGTCACCGACGGGCGCCACGAGGCGCACCCCAAAGCCGTAGTCGGGAAGTCGCCGAGCGATCTCGGCGTAGCGAATCCCGATACCGGCCTGGCGCGCTCGCAGCGGCTCGCTGCACACCAGTCCAACTGTGCTCAACGCGGTCTCCCCAGCAGTGCGCGAAACACTCGACGCACACGCCCCTGCAGACTGTTCTCGAGCGTGGCCCGAAGCCTCCCGATCTCTTTGTACGTGCGCTCGAGGTGAGACGTCTGGTCTTCGACGACGGCCCGGAGCTCCCGCTCAGTGGTCATCTTCTCCTCGAGGACCACGCGAAGGTCGGTATTCTGAGTCAGGATCTGCTCGCGATCCTGACGGGCCGCGACGAGCTCGCCCTCGAGACGTTGTCGCACCGTCGTGATCTCCTGGAGATGACGGTCGAGATCGAACACCCGCTGCTGGAGGATCGCTCGCTCGGCCTCGATCGCCGCAGCCTCGGACTGCCGCTGCTCCGCTGCGATCCGATGACGGGTAGCGTCAGCCTGGAGCGCCCGCTGGTTGCGCTTCAGTTCCCAGCGCGCGGCCGCCTCGGAGCGGAGTCGCTCATTGGTCTCGACCATCTCACGACGGAGCGTGATGCTCACACGAGCCAGTCGCTCCGTATCCAGCAGGTGAGCATGTTTCTCCAGAAGCCGGCGTTTGGTCTCGAGAAAGAGCTCGGCTCGATCGACCTCGTCGCGAGCGCCAAGAACGTGGTGCCCTGAACCGACGAAGTGACGATAGAGGCAGGTCACCCGGCTGATGTGGTGAAAAGCCGTCTCTCGAGACAACCTGATCAGGAGATCCCAGTCTTCGAAAATCGGAAGGCTCTCGTCGAAAGGCCCCACACGTTCGAGGAGCCGGCGAGGGAAGAGGAGCGTGTTGAAGGGGATGTAGTTGTCCAGGAGCAACACGTCAGCGTCGAAGTCTCGGCTGTACGGAAGTCGGCGGTCGATCTCCTCCCAAGCGTGCGCCGAAGACCCCGTCCCGACATCACACTGCTGCAGCCGAACCACCGCCGCGTCGGTGTACGGCACCTCGACGCCGGCTGAGCGCGCGGCACGAACCAGGGTCGAGATGTGATCTCGACCCGCCAGGTCATCATCATCCAGAAAAGCGATCAACGCATTCGAGCAGGCATCGACCCCGGCATTGGCCGCCGCCGCTCGGCCTCGATGTTCGGCGAGATCGACCTTCCTGAAGACCAGGCCGTCACCTCCGTCCGGAAGCTCCGGCGAGACTCCACAGTCGTTGACGACCACCACTTCGAGCGGCCGATGGGAATTGCCCTCCAAGGAGGCCAGAGCTTCGGCCAACAGTTCCGGACGATCCCTGGTGCGAACGACGACCGACACCGCTTCGCCTTCGACCACCTCGAGCAGCGTCGCGCTGCCGCCGAGCGTCGAGATGAGCTCATCCAGACCGTGGGTCGCAAAGTCGTCCAGCGACAGTTCGCGGTAGCCCTCGGCAGCGGCAGTCTCACGTCCTAGCGACAGCGTGCGATAGCGCTTGAGTCCCAGCGCAGCTTCGAGGTAGCCATGTCGCTCCTGCTGACTCGCATAGAGGGCCATGGCAGCTTCGATGGCCGGGATCTCATCACCGACATCGACGAGCACGTCCGGGTACCCCGGGTGATTGACCTCGTAGGTCAGGAAACGCGCCCCTCGAAGGGTCTCGTACAGCGGCACGCCGGCGCGCAGACCGTGGAGTCCCTTGAACAAGCCTGCGAACACCGCCCGGTGATCCGGCGTGACCTCGAGCGGGGAAGGCAGGAGTACGAGATCCGGCTCGAGCTCTTCGAGATGAGCCACCAGGAGCACCTCGACCTCGCCGAGTCTGGTGTCGAGGCCACCGTCCGGCAGATCGGCGAAGACGGCTTCGAAGCCCATCAGCTCGGCCACTGACTCGGCCTCGGCGCGTCGACGCACGGCGTAGGTCGACGAGTCACTGTCTCGCGGAGCCCCTTCGTCTCCACCCGAGCCATCGCTGACGAATACGACTCGGACCGTGGCGCCCCGCTCACACAGCTGCTTGACCAGCCCACCGCAGCCGAGGATCTCGTCGTCGAAATGGGGCGCTAGAACCAGCGCCACCGACGCCTCCACCCTGCTCGTTTCCCCCGGCGGCGCCAGGTGCCGCTTCATCGTCGTGCTCCTTGAGGCATCTCGCTCGCCATCATAGTCCGCCAGCCACTTCCCAACACTCCGATCGGGCTCGCAAACGTCGACCACCTGGCGCCCCGACCGTCTCCGGTCGGCACCGTCAGACCCCTGTTCTGGCACCGTGGCGGCGGCTCGGCGCTACGATGTTTCGTCAAGCCTCGACGTCCATCAGCCCGTGGAGTCACCATGAGTACCAGATCACCCCGGTCATCCGAACCGTCCGCGTCAGCTTCCGCAAGTCGCGTTCACGACGAGGCGGCCCACCTCCTGACACGAGCGCACCGTTATGCAGAGGACTATCTGCGCTCGCTCGACTCACGCCCGGTCGCCCCTGGCCCCTCCGACATCGAGCGGCTCGAGGCGCTGGGCGGAAAGCTCCCCTCGGAACCCAGCGACGCAACCGAGACCTTGGCGCTCCTTCACGAGCACGGCTCTCCGGCGACCCAGGCTCAGGCGGGAGGCCGCTACTTCGGCTTCGTCAACGGAGCCACCCTCCCGATCGGCCTGGCCGCCCGCTGGCTCGGCGACACCTGGGACCAGAACACCGCTCACTACGTGATGTCGCCAGTCGGCCTTCATCTCGAGGAGGTTTGCGAACGCTGGCTCGCAGAACTCCTCGGGCTGCCGAGCACGAGCGCGGCCGGCTTCGTGACCGGCACCATGACCGCCAACCTCTCAGGACTCGCAGCTGGACGCAACGAACTGCTGAGACGAGCCGGACACGATGTCGCGCGTGACGGCCTCAGGGCCTCTCCCGAGCTCAAGGTCGTCGTTGGGGAGGGTGCGCACGCGGCCATCGCCAAAGCCCTGTCGCTCCTCGGCCTGGGTAGCGGCTCAGCAATCGTCGTCCCGCAGGACGAGCGAGGCGCCATGCGCGTCGATGCACTGCCCGACTTGGATGAGCTGACGCTCGTCGCCCTGCAGGTCGGCAACGTCAACACTGGCGCCGCCGACCCGATTCGAGACGTCTGTTCACGCGCTCGCGAAGCTGGTGCGTGGACCCACATCGACGGCGCTTTTGGACTCTGGGCCGCCGCGTCGCGTCGCCATCGTGAGCTCTGCGACGGCATCGAGCTGGCCGACTCCTGGGCTCTCGACGCACACAAGACCCTCAACGCTCCCTACGACAGCGGTGTGGTCTTGTGCCGCGACCGCATGGCACTCGCTCGTGCCTTCGAAGCGAGCGCGGACTACTTCCAATGGAGCGAGCGCCGGGACGGAATGACCTACACGCCGTCGATGTCCAAACGCGCTCGGGCAGTTGAGCTCTGGGCCATTCTGCGCACCCTGGGACGGCGCGGCGTCGAGGAGCTGGTCGATCAGCTGTGTGAACATGCTCGTCTACTGGCCGGGCGTCTCACGGCCGAGGGTTTCCAGCTCCACAACGAGGTCGTCTTCAATCAGGTTCTCGTCTCTTGTGAGTCCGACGTGGCGACTCGTGCGACCCTCGAGAACGTCCAAGGCTCCGGAGAGATCTGGTGCGGCGGAACCACCTACCGTGGACGCTCCATGATCCGGCTGAGCGTGTGCTCGTGGGTCACGGACTCAGCGGATATCGAGCGAGCGGTCGCCTGCCTGGTGGCCTCTCGCGCCGCGACACGCAGCTGAGCCAACTCCCGACCCCACCGGGCTTTGGCTCCCGCGCGCCTCAGCGCTTGCGCTTTCCGACTCCGCGTAGGCGCATTCCCATGACTTCGAGCAGCATGCCGATCGAATCTCGCACCAAGCGAACGCGCGATGCCTCGGCGTGGCGCCAGATCACTCCGACCTCGGCAATCCGGTAACCCTCGGCACGAGCCCGCAAGACGAGTTCGACATCGAAGGCAAACCCGTCCGTGGTCATGTCTTCGAACACTGCGCGGGCTACATCACCCTGCAACAGCTTGAAGCCACACTGGGTGTCTCGAATGCCGCCCACACCCAGCACGCCGAGAATGCGGTTGAAGGTCTTGCCCATCCACTGCCGATAGAAAGGCTGACGCACGGCGATCTCGGATGACGGCAGTCCTCGGCTCCCAAAAACGAGCTGGGCCTCGTCGAGGTAGGGAGCCAGTTTCTCGAGCTCCTCGATGGGTGTCGAGAGATCGGCGTCCGAGATCAGGACTCGCCGCCCCTGGCTCGTCTGCACACCTGCCCGTACCGCAGCGCCTTTGCCTCGATTGGCCTCGAACTCGACGACCCGGACCTGCGCCACCGCTGCAGCTACCCGGGCCGTCCCGTCCGAGCTGCCGTCGTCGACCACCACGATCTCGTAGCTCTCGCCGACCTCGTCGAGGTAGTCGACGATGGCCGACAGAGTCGCCGGCAGCCGTTGCTCCTCTTCGAAG
>JANQPS010000600.1 GCA_028285365.1 Thermoanaerobaculia bacterium
AGGTCCCCGCGCTCGTCAGCGCTCCGGCGAGCAGCCCGGCGACGACCGATGCCTCGAGATCGAAGAGTCTCGCGCCAGCAAGGGCCGTGGCGGTGGCGACGACCACGACGACGGCTCCCACCGCCATGTAGCGCCAGGTGACCGACAGGCCACTGCTGAGAAACCCCGGTCCGGCCTCGAATCCGACCGAATAGATGAACAGGGCAAAACCAAACGCTCCGATCGTGAGCGTCGGGTCGTCGACCCCATAGAGATCATCGAAGGCCACACCCAGGGAGCCGCACAAGAGGGCCACGAGCAGGGTGCCACCCGCCGGCCCGAGAGCGACACCGCGCCACGACTGGCGTCCCAGCAGAAACCCCCCCGTGACGACGAGCATCAAACCGGCAAAAGGGATCTGGTTGAGAGACTGGATCAACAGGCTCACGGCTGAAGAGCCTATCGGTCACTCGAGGCCGCGGATGCTGAGCCACTCGACCACCCCGCCCAGACTCGTCACACTGGTGGCCGAGGCCAGCTCGGATTCAGACCCAGCGTCCCCTGCGGCTGCGTTCGAACAGGAATTCCTGGATCCCGTTCTGCATCAGGATGCCCTTCTCGAGCTCCCAGTCCACGAGTCGATCCAGGAGAGCGACCTCCTTGAAGCCGCGATGCTCCCGCCCGGCACTTCGCGGATCATCGCTGCTCAGCTCCGTCTCGCTCACGACCTCGTAGCGGCGCGGTCGCGCGGGAAGGTTGCCGCGATAGGTGACGAGAGTCATGGCGCGGGTTCCAGGGCGCGTGCGCCCCGCAAGGCGCTCGAACAGCTCACCAATTTCGTCGAGCTCGAGGTGATCGAAGAGCTCCCACACCAGGATGAGATCGATGGCATCGGAGGAGGACCGCGTCTCCTCGTCGTCCCCCAACAAGCGGTCCAGAGCCGCACCGATTGCACTCCCGCTCTGGGTCTGACGAAGGTGTCGACCTGGGCTCCTGAAGTCACTGATCCACGAGAACAGGTCGAAGATCTCGAGGGCGCAGCCCCTTCCCGAGAAGAAGTCCATGTTGACCGGACTCGGCGGACCGAGATCGAGGACTCGGGGCGACTCCTGCCGATCCAACGACTGGAGTGCCGGACTCAGGACCTTGGACCTGTGAATCCTGGGCTGACTGGGCGCAGGCTCGGCCGGGATCTCGGACGCACGCTCCTGTTTTGCAAACCACCGCATGTTCAGCCGCATCTCGGGCAGGGGGACATCACGACTCGGCGACGAGCCACCAACTCTCTGACATGGCAGTGAGTGTACCTGTCACGCGCCAGAGCCAGCCCGATGCGCTCCGTGCGGCCTCGGAGCTCGGATGTCTCGTCCACAGCCGCACCGCGGCACAGCTCGACACCGGCGCTCAGCCCGCCTTCTGTATTACGCGGCTCCACGAGCAGACTGCCCAGAGCCGCCACTTGCCTTCTCACGAGTGCCTCCGGAGCGCTTCGTCTCAGAAGTCTCCTTGGCGTCCGAGGCTCCTGCCCCGTCTCCCATGTCGATCGAGCCGCGAAATCTCGCACCGTCCTCGAGCGTCACTCTTGGTGAGCGGATGTTTCCCTCGACATGGCCCGAGTCTCGAACGATCACTCGCTCGTCCCCTGTCAGATTGCCCTCGACCTGCCCTTCGACGCTGATGGTCTTGCCATAGATGTCTGCCTTGACCCGACCACTACCTCCAACCACCACGTTGTTCTTGCGCAGTTTGATCTCGCCTTCGATCCGTCCTTCGATCAACAAGTCCTCGTCACCCTCGACATCACCCTTGATCGAAATCGACGATCCGATGGTCGCCGATGAAGCCGCAGATCCACTCTGGACTGCTGGTGCCTTCGGCGGGGAGCTCGCGGTGGTGTTCACGGGGGTTCTCTCTGGCTCGTTGGATGTCTTTCTCAGCACGGTTGCCTTTGCCTCGCCGTCCGTTTCCGGACCTGTCATGAGGTTGCGAGCGGTCCCCGAACGCCGCCCATCAGGTCATTACACCAGGAGACGGTGTCAGCGAATCGCTCGACCTTCGAGAGCTGGCCGGCCGAGCACGACACCGTCGACACATTTCAATTTGTCGATATACCATATCGAGACTCCACTGGTCAACTCGCCCCGGCCCTCGAGCCCCTCTGGAAACGGCCGTTCGACAGCAGCGAGACGAGCCTCTCGATCCGCCTGCGCCTCTCTCTGACAGGGAGAAACCTCCACGGCTGAAACACCTCGAGCGCCCCGAACGTAATCCAAGCAGACATGTAGCATTACAACCTATGCCACACCAACACACCGATAGAGAACGCAAGAAGGGCACCGCCGACATGCTCGTGCTCGCACTCCTGTCTGAACGACAGAGACACGGCTACGAGCTAGCGAAGCTCATCGAGCAGCGCTCACAAGGCGCCCTCATACTCCAGGTCCCCTCGCTCTATCCCCTGCTCTACAGACTCGAGAAGCGGTCTCTCATCTCGGGACGTTGGGTCGAGAAGCCCGGCGAGCGCCGTCGTCGCTTCTATCGGCTGACTGCCAAGGGCCGCCGGTATCTCGAGGAAGAGCAACGCAGGTGGAGAGAGTTCGTCGAGGCCGTGGAGCGCATCACCGTTCCAGAACCGGCGTGATCTCCTCGAAGATCTCCGCCAGGAGCAGACCCGCAATGAGCACGACGCCCGATCCTCAACAGCCTCAGACGCAATCCACCGATTCGACAATCGAGACCGAGCACGTCCAGCAGCTGGGACTCTTTCGCGACGCCATAAGCGAGCTCATCGACGAGCTTCCGACGACGCCGCAGGAAGGCTCCAGAATTGCTGGTGAGCTCGCCCAGATGTTGCGCGACGAGGCCGAGGCAGCAGGAGTCGAGTGCTCGAGCACCTCTGACGTCACACAGTGGATCGCAGAGCACCGCGAACGGCTGGAACACCTCGTTCGCGACCTCGAGAAGGACGTCGTCGCGCCCAAGACCGCGGCTGCCGGAGCACCACCCGAGCCGTCCGACCGCCTGACCGGTGACTCCGTGCTCTCTCGAATCGGCGGCGGGCTCCTTGCGGACGTCCGCGTAGCGCTTCGCACTCTC
>JANQPS010000604.1 GCA_028285365.1 Thermoanaerobaculia bacterium
CTCCGGGCATCGAGGTCTCCGAGCTTGAGCTGCTCAGGGGACATGTACACCGGCGAGCCGACGGCGACCCCCGTTTGGGTGATCGTGGCCCCGACCCCATGCATTCTGGCGATTCCGAAGTCCAGAATCATCACCTTGCGCTCGAGCACCATGACGTTGCCTGGTTTGAGATCTCGGTGCACGACCTCCAGCCGGTGAGCGGCATCGAGGCCCGCCACGATCTGCATCAGGATGACCTTCGTCTGAGCCAACGTCGGCCTGGGACGCGTGCGCAGGGCTTCTTCGAGGGAGACACCCTCGAGAAGCTCCATGGTGATGAACAGACCACCCTCGACGCGCCCTAGATCATGAACTCGCACGACGTTCGGGTGGGTGATGCGGCGACAGATCTGAACCTCGCGAATCAGCCGCTCCTCATCGCTGGCTCCACCAGGACCACTCAACAAGGTCTTGATGGCCACATGCTCCCTGAGCTCGCGGTCGTAAGCCTTGTACACCTGACCCATCCCGCCCCGTCCGATGGGTTCGCCGAGCTCGTAGCGCCCCGCCAAGAGCGCGCCCGTCGGCAGCTGTTCCGCAGTCAGACGCACGACTGGCGCGCCGACCATCGCAGGACCGGCGGCTGCCGGTGGCGCAGACGCGGCCTGCCTGACGGTGGGCTGTTGCAAAGTCGCGTTCTTGAGGATCCCCAGGCGATCGACTGTGTCGCGATAGTCGCTCCGCGTCCCCAGGAGTCTGCTGTAGCGCTCGTGGGCGTCTTCTGCCCGCCCGAGCGCCTCGAGCGCTCTCGCCTCCCAGTAGAGCCACTCCGGCTGGTCGCCTCGAATCTCTAGAGAGACCGAGTTGATTCGCTTGAGGGCCTCCTCGGCACGATCGCTCTTCGCGATCATGAGCGGCGCGAGGGACAACACGGCTTCTGGATAGGTCCTGTCTCCCTGCGGTATCTGCTCCAGCACGCGAGTCGCGTCTTCCTCAGCCCCGGCGGCCAACAGTTCTTGACCCGCTCCAAAACGGTCGCGAGCCTGCAGTAGACAGGTAGCCGCCTCGCGATGGTCACCGACCTTCTTGTACAGCTTGGCGGCGACCGCATACTGCCGCGCAGCCGCCCAGCACCTCGCGGCATCGCGCGAGCGTCCCGAGCGCTCGTAGCAGCGCGCCGCGCGTTGATACTCAGCGAGGTCTTCCCAACTCCGCGCCGCCTCGTCCCAGGAGCCGGCCATCTCGAGGGCTTCAGCGGCAGCAGCGTCAGCGCCGTGTTCGGTGTGTAGCGCTGCAGCTTCGTTGTGGCGACCCACACGGGTGTAAACGCGCGCTGCCAGATCTGGATCTGGCGCCCGCATGCGACGCAACACCCGGTAGGCATCTTCGGGCCGATCGATCCGCAAGTAAGACTCCACCGTCTCCTTGAATCCTCCGACCTCTTCGAGCAGCTGAACCTCGGCGAGGGTCTCGGCGGGCCACGCTGTGACCGCGGCAGCAGCATCCTCCCGTTTGTCCAACTTCGCCAGGAGCTGGGCTCGTCGCCAGTCGATGTCGCGCTGCTTGTCGTCGACGTCTGAAAGGGTGGTCTTGCTTCTCTCGCCGGCCAGCCTGAGAGACTCGCGCTCCAACATCTTCGTCGCTTCGTGCAGCCGACCCTGACGCTCGTAGTAGCGCGCCGCGTTGTCCCAGTCCTGAGCCCGTTCGTAGTTGCGTGCAGCGCGCGCCACGTCTTTCGTTCGCAACGAAAACTCAGCGGCCTTGGCAAACTGGCCGGCCGATTCATAGATCTCTAGCCCATCGGCCAAGTGCCCTCCGGCGACGAGCAGACCGGCGATCTTCCCGGGATCCGTATCTCTGAATCCGGTGGCGTCTGGCCCCAACACAGCCTGCGCGTAGTGAAAGAGCGCAGTCTTCTGGTCACCACCCTTGGTGCTTGCCCTAGCAGCCTCGAGGTAGCGACCTGCTTTCGCAAACATCTTCGCAGCCTTGTCGAACTTCCCCTGCTCGAGGAACTGGGCTGCCTTCTTTTCTTTGTCTCCGCCGAACAAGCTCACCGAATCCGACCGCCGCCAACCGGCGACGCCTCCCCAAAGTCCTTGTTTTTGAGAACCTTAGCACTCCCTCTCTCGAGGCAGCTCAGCCTTGCTGAAGGGTCGCCTGGCGCGAGTCCACCCACGAGGTCTTGGTCGCAGGCAAGATTTCGACAGCGGCTCTCGACCCGCCCACCGATACTTCGATGCGCAGCGCAGCAATCTGAACTCAATGGCCAGACAACCGAACAACGATCCGAACAAAACCGCGGTCGTGGCCGTAGTTCCATCCGGCGCCTCCGAGAGGCGATCGAGGCCGGCACCGGACTTGCGTAGTACAGAGGGCGACGAAGAGGACCTCAACGCGAAGAGTCGTAACCGAGTGGAAACTTTCCGTTGTCGAGATCGTTTCCCTAGTCAAAGGAGCAGTTCATGGGCGGTCCACTTACAGCATCTTCCTACGACGAATCGACGTCCGCCTTCGGAGACGGACGCCAAAACGGCACCGAGGTCGGCACGGGCTACAGCGAGCGAATCGTGGTCAAGAAGGCGCGACGGATTCTCTTCCTGCGCGTCCAAGACATCGATCGCATCGAAGCCGCCGGCAACTACGTGAGGCTATGGCTGCCCGGAGGCTGCCATCTGCTGCGCTCCACGATCTCTGGCATCGAAAAGAAACTCGATCCAGCTCACTTCCTGCGTATCCATCGCTCGATCATCGTGAACGTTCATCGGATTCGCGAGATCGAAACGACCTCCTCAGGCGACTACTACGCCGTTTTGGAGGACGGAACCAGGGCCAAGTGGAGTCGCGGCTACCGGGATCGGTTGCACGACTTCCTCGGTCAGCAGAACTGACGCCTGCACCGACGCTCACTCGCTAGCGGTCCAGAGGGATCCCCTCTGCGGCAACGATCACGCCATGTGATCAGGGGCCATGTGATCAGGGCTCGACACCAGCGCTCGGCTGTCTCGTTTGACGAGATGCCGGGCGCTTGGTGTATCCAGGCACAGGAGCGGACTCAGGAGCGGACTCCTGTCCGGTCAGGTGCTAGCGCAACACGAGGCCAGCCCACAGCCTACAGACAGAACCCTGCACGTTGAGACGACCAGGGAGCTCGAGACAGCAAGTCTCGAAAACGGCAAGAAGCCGAGACGCCACTGACTCGAGACCTGTCACTCGAGCCCGTCACTCGAGCCCTAAGTCAAATCTGGGTGAACCTCGAACCAGAGCACCGCGACAGTCGACGTGCCAAGTCGTCGCCATGGATCGGCCAGACTGACGCGCCCGTCGAAGGCAAGTTCGAGACCACGCAAAAGTCGGTTTCGACCTCTGCGAGCGCGCCAGACCAATCTCATATCTACGGCGACGCGACGCGAGGGTTGCAAACTCTTTGGCCCTTGGTTTTCCGCACTCCGTCACGACTTCGCCCACTCTTCGAAAAAGTGAAACTGCAGTCCAACACACTGAACGTGAAGGCCCTCCAGAACACTATTCGGCGACCGAAAACCGGTTCCGGAAGCATTTGACGAAGCCGAGTATCCCGCTTTCCGTTCGGCCGTCACCCCCCAGGGTCCGCCCACCCCTTGCCGCTTCTGAGAGATGGGCTTTCTTCGTCGCTGGCAGTGGAGTTGCTGTGTTCGAGGGCGGGCGCCGTGCCTGCAATGAGGATGTTCAGCGAGTGGCACTTCTCGGGTCGGCGTCCGTTTCAACCTGCAAACTCGTTTCTTCGACGTCTACGCCACTTGGCGCTCACCACGCTTCAGCGCAGTTCAAACCCGTTCTCGAATCGATTTCTTGGGTGGGGGGCTTCGTGCCCCCTTTCTTTTTGCCGGCTCTGTATGTCGCTTGGCGACCGAGAAGATCCGGGACGACGATCGCGACGTGATGGCCGGGTATGGAGCCTCGACGAGCTCGACTGATCTGCTCTCCTGGCCCGCGGCCTCCCTAGACTCCACGGCTTTCTCCGGCTCTCCTGACAGCCGCAGCTCCAGAGGTCCCTGACGCCCGGCACGAGCCAGAGGTGATAGAAACGATCGCCGGAATCGCGCGCGACGCCGGCGCGCGTGAGCACCTACCGATGCTGACTCTCACGATCTCGAGGAATCGCGATCTGCTGCAGCATCACCGCCGAAAGGCTCTGGGGGCCCGTCCCAATCGGTCGTGAGTCGGGACTGGCTCAGGAGCCCCACCAGAATCACCGACGTCGACCCGGAGCGCCATGCGACTGATAGCCCCTCGAACGGACCCTACGAGCAGATCGGCACGCGACCGGATGCTGCTCACCCTCCAGCTGGCGATACTCCTGACGGTCTTCATGATCTTCACAGGCGGTGTGTCGGCTCCCGCGCTGGCGAGCCCAGACGGAGGTCAGAATGCCCAGTCGAACGACTCCGACGCCGCAGAAGACGCGCCGGGACTCGACGCCTACGACGAGGTTCTGGTGGTCTCAACGACCGGCCGGGAAACCCCGCTGGAGGACGTCGTTCTCCACGTGCAGGTGCTCGACGACTCTGACGTCGAGGCTTCGGCCTCGGTGACCGTAGCGGACTTCCTGAGGAGCGTCGCTGGCTTCAGCCTGCTGCGGCAGACCAGCTCCATGGCCTCTCACCCCACCACACAATCCGTCTCGCTGCGTGGTATCGGTGGGACCGGAGCCAGTCGCACACTCGTTCTCTTCGATGGCGTCCCGCTGAACGACCCGTTTGCCGGTTGGGTCAGGTGGAACATGGTCCCGCTGGAGCGATTGGCACTGGCGGAGATCGTCAAGGGTGGCGGCTCCGGAGTCTGGGGCAATCTGGCCATGGGTGGCGTCATACACCTCAGAACCCGACAGGACGACGCGACCAGGTTCGACGCCTCGCTCAGGGCCGGCGAGCGCGGGCTTCTCGGTGGCGCTCTCGGCGGCGGCGGTAACTTCGGAGACAGTTCCTTGTACCTTCGCGGCGAGACACTCGACTTCGACGGCTACAGCAACGTCCTCGAGTCGCAGCGGGGTCCGGTCGACGAACCGGTGTTCGCCGACTTCGCAACGGCTTATCTCAGCTGGGATCACGCCATCTCGGACAGTCGGCGTCTCACGGCCAGGGCCAGCTGGCTCGACGAAGACCGTGGCAACGGCACGCCGCTCCAGCGCAACAGCACCGAAGCCACCATCCTCGCCGCCGGCTTTCAGAGCAGCTCCAGTTCAGGACTCTGGGAGTTCGACGTCTTTGCGCAGGATCAGGACTTCGCGAACTTCTTCGGTTCTGCAAGTCCGGATCGAGCGAGTGAGAACCCGACCCTCAACCAGTTCGACGTGCCGTCCGAGGCCCTAGGCCTCAGCGTGCGCTGGAGCCTGAGGCCGGGCCGCCACCATCTGAGCGCAGGCGGCGACATCCAGCTCATCGAAGGGTCGAACACGGAGCAGTTCCTCTGGACGGGCTCCGACTTTGCCAGACAGCGCACCGCCGGCGGCGATCAGCAGGTGGCCGGGCTGTACTTCCAAGACACCACCGAGGTCGGCGATCGACTGGCCCTCAGTCTCGCCCTGCGTGCTGACCGCTGGGAAGCCACCGACGGAAGTCTGTTCATCTTTCAGCGCTCGAACGCCGACGTTCTGACCGACGTGGCCTATCAAGACCGCGACGAGAGCCAGCTGAGCCCGCGTCTCGGCCTTCGCTACCAGATCGACGACAGGTGGTCGTTCCGGGCGTCTGCCTACGAAGGATTCCGCGCACCGACCATCAACGAGCTGTACCGTCCTTTTCGCCTGGCAGGGGGCATCGTGAACGACGCCAATGCGACGTTGGTTCCCGAAGAGCTCTCAGGTGTCGAAGCGGGCACCGACTACGTCACGCAGAGTTTTCGGGCTCGACTCAACGCCTTCTGGATGGAAATCGACGACCCGGTGATCAATCTGACTCTCGCTTCGGCAGGGGCCGGGGGCTCGTTCATTCCGCCGTGCGGCTTCGTTCCGTCCTTCGGAATCTGCCGACAGCGAACGAATGTCGGGACTCACCGCAACCAGGGTCTCGAGCTCGAGCTCGAGGGTCGACCCTCACCCCAATGGTCGTGGTCGGTCGACTGGCTCGTGAGCGATGTCGAGGTCACCAGCGCGCCTGAGCAGCC
>JANQPS010000613.1 GCA_028285365.1 Thermoanaerobaculia bacterium
GTCCGGGACGCCGCAGGATCTTCAGAGGCCCAGCTCGTCCGCCCGGGCGTAGAGTTCCGGGGCATGCCAGCTTTCGGCCCGAAGAGCCTCGATGAGGGCGCTGGCTTCCGCATGTCGCCCGAGATCCAGGAGGACCTCGGCGGCGGTCTCGACGCTGTAGGAATCTTCTCCCTGGTCGACGAAAGGTCTCAGAGCCTCGAGTGCCCTCTCGCGGTAGTCGAGGGCCGCGGGTAGTCGTCCGAGGGCTTCTTGGACCTTGCCGATCTGGATCAGCTCGTAGGCATAGTCGTTGGCGGCCGAAGCGCTGGTGGGATCGAGCCCTCGCAATCGAGACGAGATCTCGAGCGACTGTTCGAAACGTTCGAGTGCCTTCTCGGGCTGCCCGAGCTCGAAGAGCATGTCGCCGGCGGACGATCGGCAGAACGCAAGCTCTCTCAGCCATTGGCCATTGGCCGGATCCCAGGACACGAGTCGAGTCGCGCGTTCTGCGCCGAGGTCGTACTGGGCGAGGGCTTCGCGGGGCCTGCCGAGAAGATCCTCGAGATAGCCGAGTCGTCCGCGCACCAGGACGAGCTCGTAGTCCCAGCGGCGATTGCCGGGCTCTGCTTCGACCAGATCGAGCGCGAGCTCGAGGGCGCGCTCGTAGGGTTGGCGAGCTTCCTCGACCCGATCTGAGGCGATTGCGAGATAACCGACGTCGGAGAGAGTCGCCGACAGCTGGTAGTGCGACTCGGCGTCTTCGCCCGTGTCGGTGTCTTCGGTGAGGGTGGTGAGCTCGGCCAGCGCCTTGTCATACGACGAGCGGGCTGCGTCATTGTCGCCGTCCTCACGGAGCGCCCAGCCGAGGTCGGTCAGGGCCCGCGCGCGCAGTCGACGCCACGACCGCGGCGGATCCGTCGCCGATTTCAGCAGGTCTTCGATCGTCGCGAGTGACAGTCGATAGCGCTCGACTGCCTCGTCGATACGACCCTGTGAATGGAGCAGCTCGGCTCCGAGCAGCCCTCCCGCCGCGAGTTGATAGCGATTCTCGAGCTGGCTCGCAGTCCCTGACGTACTACCTCCGCGCGCTACGAGGTCTTCGAAGTACTCCAGAAACGTGGTGTAGGCGAGCAAGGCGTCGTCGACGTCGTGTTGCGACTCGAGGACTCGAGCCACGTTCTTGTAGGCGAGTCCTCGGCGATAGGCGGCACCCGGCGTTCCCGATGGCGGATTACGCTGGTAGTAGTCGAGCGACCTGCGAGCGACTTGCTC
This sequence comes from Thermoanaerobaculia bacterium, assembly GCA_028285365.1. Lineage (GTDB taxonomy): Bacteria > Acidobacteriota > Thermoanaerobaculia > Multivoradales > Multivoraceae > JANQPS01. Next base: position 1,252 of record JANQPS010000613.1, read on the forward strand.
TAGGAGATCGACGCGGCCGATCGAGGTCAGACCCTCGTAGAGGTCACCCAGCATGAACTCGAGGAGTTCCTCGGCGTCGCCTCGCGCAGCTACGGCCAGGCCGCGCTCATGCCTGAGATCGAGGGTGTACTTGACGGCGCCGCCTGTGATGGCGACGAGCAGAATCGCGAGCGCTGTCGTTGCGACCCGGTGTCGCCTGGCGCGTCGCGCAAGCTTACGGACAGCACCAAGCGGTCGGGCGATGACCGGCTCGCCCTCGAGGAAGCGAGTGAGCTCTTCGGCCACCATCCGAGCCGAGCCGTAGCGCTGCTCAGGCCGGCTCTCGATGCACTTCATGGCCACGGTTTCGAGATCGACCGGCACGTCAGGTGCCAGTCGCCTGAGAGAGCGCGGTTCGTCAGCCAGAACCGCGACGAGATACTCGGCCAGCGTGTCCTGCGGATGGGGGCGCTCGCCACACAGAGCTTCATAAAGCAGCACACCCAGGGCGTAGACGTCGGTGCGACGGTCGATGTCGCGTTCGCCGCGTGCCTGCTCGGGGGCCATGTAGCCGGGTGTGCCAACCGCCATCCCGGTCTGGGTCATGCCCTCGGTGTCGATCTCCCGCGCGATCCCGAAGTCGACGACAAAGGGGTTGGGCTCGCCGTCCTCCGAGATCTCGACGAGGATGTTGGAAGGCTTGAGGTCGCGATGCACCAGCCCTACCCTGTGGGCCGCTTGAACCGCGTCGGCGACTCGTTCGAGGACCGCGACCTTCTGCTCGAGGCTCAGTTCCGGGCAGACGGTGTCGAACGTCCTGCCGTCGATCAACTGCATGGCGATAAAGGGTCGTCCGTCTTCTTCACCCACCTCGTAGATCTTGCCGACGTTCGGATGCTCGACGCGTGCCTGAGCCTGAGCCTCGCGGGTCATCCGGGCGACGAGCTCTGGGTCGTTGCGCTGCAGAAACTTGAGCGCTACGTGCCGATTCAGGCGCGGATCCCAGGCCTTGTAGACCTCGCCGACGGCCCCGCGCCCGATCGGAATCGCGGTATCGAAGCGCACTTCAGGCGCGCTCCCTGAGCCTGGGAAGCGCCGGTCCGTGGAGGGTCCACCGGGGAAGACCGCGTGATCTCTCACTCATCGGATCGAAAGGCACGAGGTCGCCGCGGAACCGAGGGCCTGTGTTGCCGTAGTATCCGATGGGGGGCGCCGAGGTCATGGGACCCGTTCCGGTGTGGGGCGTCGCAGTGACGGGGCCCGGCGTGCCTTCGTCCAGGTAGATCTCCCTGGTATCTTCGGCGATTCGATGCAGATTCTCAGCAACATCCTCGCGTTTCTGTTCGCGGCCGGCGTCGTGATCTTCGTTCACGAACTGGGCCATTACATCGTGGGCAAAGCCTTTGGTGTGAGGGTTCTGGTCTTCTCGCTGGGCTTCGGGCAACGCATCTGGGGTTTCAGACGCGGTGAGACCGACTACCGTGTGTCGCTGATTCCTCTAGGAGGATACGTCAGCTTCGACGGTCAGGATCCTCGCGATCAGACGGCGGACCCTGCCGCGTTTGCCAATCATCCTCGGTGGCAGCGGATCGCCATCTACCTGGCGGGTCCGGTGATGAACGTCATCCTGGCGATTCTGCTCTTGGCACTGGTGTACATGTGGGGCACGGACCTGCCGTCGCAGCGCGATGTGTCCACCGAGATCGGCGTGGTGGCGCAGGGATCGGCCGCGGAGGCTGCCGGGTTGCAGCCGGGTGACCGATTCTTGACCCTCGACGGCGAAGAGGTGAATGACTGGCAGGCGGTCAGCATGGCGTTCT
>JANQPS010000618.1 GCA_028285365.1 Thermoanaerobaculia bacterium
TGAAGACGGCTTCCCGATCCGCCAGATCGACGTCCCGGCTACCCAGCGCGATGACCTCGACGTCATCGCCGAGCTGGTCGCGCAGCGTGCCGGCGAGGGCTCGGCCGATGAAGCCCGTTCCCCCGGTTACGACGACGCCTTTCATGCGGCATCTCCGGGCCCGAGGTCATCGAAGCCCAGCACCTTGACGCTCGGAACGGGCACGATGAACTTCCCGCCGTCCAGCAGGTAGCGCTTGTACTTGCCCATCAGGAACTCGAGGAAGTTCCAGGAGAGGATCAGGTAGTAGTCGGGCTGCTTCTCGAGCTGACGCTCGTCGACGATCGGGATGTGGGTCCCCGGTGTGAGCCGGCCGACCTTGAACTCGTTCACCTCGGTCACCTTCTGCACGTGCTCGCTGGTGATGCCAGCGTAGTTGAGCAGCGTGTTGCCCTTGACGGGCGCGCCGAGCGCGTAGACGGTCTTGCCCTGCTCCCGGAGCGAGGTGAGCAGCTCGCGCAGGTTCCGGCAGTTGGCCTCGACACGCTCGGCGAAGAGCTTGTAGGTCTCGAGGTCGTGCAACCCTGCGTCGACCTCGGCCTGGATCGCCCGGGCGACGCTCTCCTCAGTCGGACGCGGATCATCATCGAGCGCCGCGTAGAGGATGAACGAGCCGCCGTGGATCTCGACGTGCTCGACGCTGAGAATCCGCATCCCGTGCTCGCGGAACAGCCGGTCCAGCGGACCGATGGCGTGGATACAGCTGTGCTCGTGGTAGAAGTGATCGAACTGGTTGCGCTGGACGAGGTCGAGCAGGTTGACGCACTGCGCGACGAAGACGCTGCCGCGAACCATCACCGACTTGAGCCCTTCGATGAAGTCGTGCAAATCGGCGAGGTGGTAGAAGACGGCCGTCGCGATGATCAGCTCGGGACGCAGGCCGAGCGTGCGGAGCGCCCGTCCGGTGTCGAGGTTCCAGAAGGCCTCGCACACAGTGTTGCCGTGCTCGCGCGCGAGCCGGCCGGTGAGCTGGCCCGGGTCCACGCCGAGGGCGCGCATGCCTCGACTCTGGAAGGCACGCAGCAGGGTGCCATCGTTGCAACCGATGTCCACGACCAGCGAATTCGGCTTCAGATCGAGCTTCTCGACGACGTGATGGGACAGCCGATCGAAGTGCTCGACGATCGGCACGTTCACCCCCGTCACGTAGGGATGCTCGCTGAAGAGGAACTCGGGAGAGGGGAACTCGTCGATCTGGACCTGCCAGCAGCGGGTACAGACATCCATCGAGATCGGGTAGAGAATCTCCTTCTTCTCTTGTCCCGGCTCGGGGAAGTTGTTCCCGTTCGGCTGATCACCCAGGTCGATGAACTGCTGGAGCTCGGGCGAGCCGCAGTTCATGCACTGCTTCCGTTTCACTTCACGCTCCCACCCATCGCTTCGGGGCAACGATAGCGCGGAAGCCCGAGGGCGGTCGAAACCGACGCCGTGATTCGAGGTGTGGGACCGGTCACGGCGTTGCGACCCGACGGAGCGCCGCTTCCAGACGATCGTCAGCGGCCTGTCGTCCCCAGTGGTCGACGACGTGCTTGCGCGCCTGCGTCCCGAACCGCGCGGCCTCGGCCGGATCGTCGATCCACTGGAGCAGGGCTGATCCGATCACCTCGGGATCCTCATCCGGGACCAGGCGCCCGTTGACACCGTCCACGACCGTCTCGCGAACCCCGCCTTCGGCGATCGCGACGACCGGCGCGCCGCAGGCGTTGGCCTCCAAGGGCGCGAATCCGAAGGGCTCGAGAACGGGCAGGTAGATCATCGCCAGGCAGCGCGAGAGCGTGTCGATCAGCTCATCGTCCGACACGTCCACGCGGACGCTCAGCTGGACGCCCAGCGCGTTCGCAAGCTCCTCGATCTCCTGTCGATACTCCGGCATCTCGAAGTTCGCGATCCAGACCAGCTCGGGTCGCCTCGATGCGTCGATGGCGCCGAGGGAACGGACGACCCGATCCGCGCCCTTGCCGAAGGCGAGTCCCCCGACCGAGACCACGAACGACTCTCGCTCGACCGGCTTGGGCGCGAATCGATCGGTGTCGATGCCGAGGTAGCAGACCGAAGCGGGCAGCCCGTACGCGCGCCGGACACTCTCGCGACTGAAGAGCGAGTTGACCAGGATCGCGTCGAAGGCCTTCGCGTTCTGCCACTCCTCTCGCGCGCGGATGCGATTGCGCGCGATCTGGCGCCTGTCGTGGAAGATCTTCAGGATCCGACGAGGCGAGAGAGGCGCCGGCGGCAACGCACGCCACGGTAGGTCGGGAAAGCACTCGTAGAGCTCCCGATGCGGCTCCTGGAGGTAGAGCACACTCGGGATCGACACGTGGCGAGCGATCGGTGCGGACCGAGTCATGATGCAGGGACCCGCGAAGAACACGTCGAACCCGCCGCGTGAGATCTCGTCCGCGCAAGCCCGGCAGTGACGATCGAGATTGCGAAGGTCGCGCGGCCTGCTGCGATGCACGTTTCCCGAGGCGCCGGGCAGCTCGACGACGTGCTCCGGAACGATTCCTCCCAGCGGCAGGTAGGCCTGATTCGCCGTGGGTGGGCACCAAACCTCGACCTCGTGACCTCGCAGGAGGAGGCCCTCCACGTGCTGGAAGAGCGCGCGCTTCCCTCCCCCCGAAGGCAGGTTGTGCCAGACCGCGATCTTCAACGGACCTCCTCGCAAGAAGGATCCAGCCGGACGAACGTCCACCATGAGTATCCGGAACGGAACCTAACGCCCCGGGGGAGAGTCTCCCCCGACCCGCTGCTCGGAAGATTCTATCGACGAGGAGGAACGACGGGGAGTTCCGCTCTCGTGAATGCAGACTGCGACCGGGAGCGGCAGCGGAGGACGCTCGTGGCGGCATCACCCTACGCAGAGGACGCAGCGATGGCAACCGCAGCTGAGCCTCCTCCACCCCCCAGGGCACGCATAGCTGTTGGCCGAAACTGAACCGAAGTGCAGCTCGGGGCCTTGCTCGACCTACGGACTCAGGTGCTTGCCGTTCAGGCATGCGACGATGTCTTGCGTGCTCCTCGTCAGAGACAGGGCGTCCTCGACCTCGATCCTCCGTCCCCGGAGTGCCTCCACTAGACCTTCGAAGGCCCTCAGCCGCCTGACTCCGAGTCGATCCCGGTCCTTCGCGAAGGCCCGTTGTGCGAGCCATAGCTTGAACTCGAGTACCAACCTCGTGTAGCGCCGGACATCCATCTCCCGGAGGGTTCGCCTCAGCAACTCCACCTCCTCTTCGGGGTCGACCCTGACCATGATGACCAGGCTCTCCAAATCGGGAGCGACCCCGCCCTTCAAGGGAACGCTTTGCACGAAGATGCTGTGTGGCCCGCAGGTGCGCGGTCTGAACGGGGCCGGCGAGACGTACGCCTCGCCGTCGAAGAGCCCGGGGATCATCTCGACGTCGAACAGCTGGCCCCCGTCGTCGGGATCCCCGTCCCAGAAGAGCGCCATCACCTCCGGCAAATCCTGTCCGGTCGAGACCTGCGTCGCGCGAATGGTCACGACCTTGTTTCGTAGCGCTACGAATTCCGACGCCTCGATCAAGTCGATGCTCAGCCCCGGCGCCGGCCCCGGCGACGGAACGGAGACCGGCGGAGATGCCGTAGCCAGGGGCGCGGCGGAAGTGGTCAGTGCACCACTCGACGAGCTGCTCGAGGTACTGGTGGAATCGGAGGCGACCAGGAATACCTGGTTGTAGAAGCCGATGTTGTTGGAATAAGTCTCGATCGGCACATCAGCCAACGAAGCGAGATCGGAACCGGGATGCTTCGTGAGGCCATGGTCCGCGATCTCGGATACCAGGTCCTCGTTGTTCTCGATCCAGACCACGACCCAGAACTTCCAGTAGCTGTCCGGCGTGACGCCTTCCGTCTTCCACTTGACCGTCATGTCCGCGTAGTTGCTCGGTGCGCTGGGGTCGGAGCAGCTGTCGAAGGACCCCTGAACGCCGCCGCAGAACGGCGGAATGCCCCCATCCACCGTCGCCTTCGCGATGAAGGTGGCGTCGGCCAGCTCACTGCCATCCGAGGAAGAGCTCATGAACGCGCCCGTCGTGTTGTCCCAGGGCTGAGCGTAGAAGTCAGCGCGGACCTTCGAGCCGCTCGGCATCTCGGCCAACGAGTAGTTGTAGACCCGGGCAGTCAGATCGACGGAATCGCCGACCGTGACGGTCTGGAGGGTCGGCCCACCGCTTCCGCTCGCGGAAGTGATGAAGAAGCCCTTGATCTGATAGAACTGCTTGTCAGCGATGGTGTCGGGTGTGGGCGTCGAGTTGTCCGCCGTACAGGTCGGATCGGAGAACGAAGAGGTGAACCCGACCGGACAGTTGAATGCGACCTGCTGGTTGTTCGTCGAGCCCTGCTGCTCCCAGCGCTGGGGGTGGATCAGTGCGACATCGGCGAGGCCGTTGGCGCTGTACGCCTGCTCCCACCAGACACCAGACTGAATTGACCCGGTGCTGAGTGGATCGGCCGAGTGAGCGACCCGGAGATAGCCCTGCTCCGGTATCGTATCGGCCCCCAGGCTGACGGAGTCATCGATGGTCCCATTGGGAGCCGTTTGGCTGAAGATGAAGGTTTGTCCCTCGTAGAGGAAGTCGTCGCTCTCCGCATCATCGCCGACTCCACGCTTCAGCTTGATGCCAGTCGAGTCCGACAGCGTCGTGGTGTTCGTGTTGACCGTGCTGGTCGAAGTGCTCTGGCTGTAGTCGACGCTGTCTTTGGTACTGGCGCCGAAGCCATCGACGTTGGCCTGCCCCGCTACCGTGACGGAGGTGTCGAACGAATTGGTGCTGACCGTGCCAACGGATTGCTCCGAACTCGAACTCTCACTCCACGTGACCTCCACCGTCTCGGTGGACTGTGAGCCCCACACGGGATTTCCGCCGGCGAGGTTCTGGAGCCGGCTGGTGCTCGTCCCCCCGCTCTCCTGCTGCGGACCTTGAGACTCGAGGAGCACCAGGCTTCCAGGATACGAAAAGACGTTGCCGGGCTCGATCGACTGATACCACTCCAGTCCCGCTGCAGCCGACGGATCGATGTGCACGATGTTGTCGGATGCGGAGTAGGTGACGTGAAGGGGCTGACACGGACTCGCACCGGAGCTGCAGTCGCTCGGACAATCGGACGCGTCGATTGGACAGGCGTATTGGCCAATGACCGGATAGATGTAGAAGTTCATTTGCCGCGACGTCCCGACTACGTAGTCGTCGAAGGTCGTCGCAGCGCTCAGGTCGAAGCTCTCGCTCGTGTACGTGTTGTAATTGGCCGAGACGGTGCTGGTGTGCGTCTGCTCCGCCGCGGCCGTGAACGTGGCCTTGACCGAATCGAGATCGGGAATGCCGTACGAGACGGTGTCGCTCTCCGATTCCTTCGTCGAAGCCGTGTAGCTGGTCGTGCTCTGGCGCGAAGCCTGGGTGGTGCTCGTGGTCTCGAAGTCGTACGCGGTGTTGAAGGTCGACGGGAAGACGGAGACGTTGACGACATCGGGCTGGGCCCCGTCCAGACCCTGGATGTAGTCCACATGCATAGGCGGCATGCCGAGCACGGTATCGGGCTTGGTATGAGTGACGGTGACCTTCTCGGGTGCTCCGAGCAGGAGCGACCGACCCTGGGTATCGCCCACCTGGATCATCGACTGCAGCCCGTTGATGCCTGCGCGGATCTCCAGGTCGCTGTTCGTGACGCTGGAGTTAATGCTGTCGATCGTGGAGATCGGAATGGGCTCGTAGATCTCAGGCGGCTGAATGGAGAACGTATCGAGGCGGATCGTTGGGGAGTCCTCGACACCGGACAGGCTCACAGTCGCGATCTGCCAGTCGAAGTTGGTGACCGAGGTGGATTGACCGTTCTCTTCTGCCGAAACGGGCGCTGGGTCGAAGCGGCCGACGGTGACTCCGAGGACGGTAATGAACTCGCCACCCGGCGGTGGAATGTTCAAAGTGGCGTGCTTGATCTGCAGGCCGGGCTCGAAGTGCACGGTCGTAAGCGACACCTCCTGCGGGGAGCCCGGGATCTGAGTCGCCATGACCACCAACTCGGACGGAGACGCCGAATCCATGGGTCCGCTATCCACGAAGGCAACGTTCGGCAGGCGGTTGGTGAAGTTGACGGTGTCCGCCGCGCTGCTCGGCGTCAGATCGGAGTCGAAGCTATAGGTTTGCATCATCACCGTACTCGGCTGCGATGAGGTGTCGACGCCCACGGCCACGAACAGTTCGGCGGTCGTGATTCCGTTCGTCGTGTCGATCTCACCGTCGAAGTTCCCAGCCGTGATGCTGATGTTCTGGAGACGCAGGCCGGTTGCT
>JANQPS010000626.1 GCA_028285365.1 Thermoanaerobaculia bacterium
CCCACGCGACCGACCGCCTGCGAAGAGACGATGGCCACCGACGCCGCGGTCAAGGAATCGGTCACGTCGACGGTAACGATCTCGCCCGACCCGGGTTGAGCGCCGGCCTCGACGAGCTGCGTCATGAGCAGCAGCCCCGCGAAGACGACAGCAGGCAGCCCAGCCCGCCCAGTCCAGGAACGGAGCTCGCTTCGGTGGCTGGCTGCTGAGTCGATCAGAAGAGGCGTACTGCTATCGCTCATGCCGGGATCCTGTCACGTCTACGGGAAGACCGTCGAGGTGAATCGACACAAGACCGAGCCCTTCCACGAGCCTCGATCCATCCCCGGGGAACTTCAGCTGTGGCGTCATGACACAGATGAAGATAGTCTCCTGCGTCATGGTGCATCGACTGAGCCGACCCGCCCTGCTTCTCGGAGTGATTAGCAGCCAACCGCCGCCCGGCTAAGGGGGCGTCAGAGACGACGTCCACCAGAGCTCGCGACGGCCTCGCCACCCTAGGCGGGGCTTTTTTCGTTGACCAACTCTCCAAAGACACCGGCTTCCCAACCTGCACCGACAACCTGCCCGTCCCACCGCACCTACCCATTCGCGTATCGAAAGAGCAACGTGTCATGAGCGATTCAACAACAGCTGACACTCAAAACACCTCGTCCGGGGCTGACACCCTTGACGCCGAGGCGGCTGCCAAGCAACGCAAGAAGCGCTACAAGAAGAGCCTGAACCTGCCGAAGACAGGCTTTGCGATGAAGGCCAATCTGCACCAGAACGAGCCCCAGTCGATCAAGCGTTGGCGCGATCTGGGTCTGTACGCCCGCATCCGCGAAGCACACGCGGGCTCCCCACGCTACGCCTTCCACGACGGTCCACCGTACGCCAACGGCGAGATCCATGTGGGCCATCTGCTCAACAAGGTCCTCAAGGACCTGGTGGTCCGCACCCGCACGATGGCCGGCTTTGATTGCCCGTACATTCCCGGCTGGGACTGCCACGGTCTGCCCATCGAGCACCGCGTTCTGACCGAGATGGTGGAGAGCGGCCGGATCGAGAAGCTCAACTCTCTCAACGAAGACACTCGTCGCATGGCGATTCGCCGTGAATGTGCTGCCTACGCGCAGAAGTTCAAGAAGCTTCAGGCGAGCCAAATGGAGCGGCTACTCACGGTCGCCGACTACGACGAGCCGTACATGACCCTCACCCCACAGTACGAGCAGGCGACTCTCGAGGTCTTTGCCGATCTCATCGATCAGGGGATCGTCTATCGCGACCTCAAGCCCGTGCACTGGTCGATCGCCAACGAGACTGCTCTCGCCGAGGCTGAGCTCGAGTACCGTGATCGCGAGGACCCTTCGATCTACGTGTGGTTCGACGCTTCTTCGGCCGAGGCGGTGGCGCGGGTATTCGACGTCGGCTTGGAGGGGGTCGGCGCGCGTCCCGCCTTCATGATCTGGACAACCACTCCCTGGACGCTGCCGGCGAACCGGCTGATCGCCGTGTCGGAAAGCTCCGAGTACGTGCTAGCCCGCTTCGGAGAGCGCGTCGGAGTCGTGGCGCGCGAGCTCCTGGGCAAGGTCGCCTCGTTGATGGACGGCGATGCCTCCGACGTCGAGGTCCTGGCAG
>JANQPS010000691.1 GCA_028285365.1 Thermoanaerobaculia bacterium
GGCAGGGTTCCGGCGCGTCCTGTTGGACTTTCTCGAGGGAAGCCCCGTCTACACGTTGATAGGTCCCAGCGAGATACTGGATGCCGTGCACGGCTGGAACGAGACGGCCAGGGAGCGCGGGCTCTCCCGTGCTCGTCAGCGAAGCGGCCGCAGGATCATCCGTGAGTTCCTGATCTTCCTCAGAGCGCGCAAGCTCGTGGGTCCCCTCCCTACACTTCGCCACCACTTCCGAAGTCGACTCCGCGTGATGCGCTTCAACCTCTCGAGCATGCGCACTGCACTGTCGACCAGCCTGGCGGGCCTCGTCATCGCCGTCGTCGCCCTCGGCATCGCCTTCGGGAATGTGCTCGATGGGCCGGCTTTGAACGTCTTCGGAACCTACGCCGATGCTCTGATCTTCGGCGGCCTCGTGACGGCCGGCAATCCCCTCGCTCCCGGCCTGGGAGCATTGATCCTCGGGTGGCTTGGATTCGCCCTCTTCAAGCCCGAGGCGGCAGCCACGGCAGAGAAGGGAGTCGGGCTCGATCGGATCTTCTCTCAGGCAGCCCTCGTCGGCATGTCGTTGTACCTCGCGCCGTTCGACGCGTCTCTCAGCGTCGTGGGAAATCTCATCGCGTTCAGCAGCTTCCTCGGGATGGTGGCCGCCGGTAGCCTGCTCTGCTGGGCGGTCTGGGCCGTCAGCGCCGAAGGATCCCTCGACCTGACGCTGCCGTGGGTCGCCTACTGCATTGCGTTCGCGTTCATACCGTTGATCGCGAACTCACCCTTTGACTGGGCAATCTCGGTCAGTGCGGCAGTCGCCTCGGTTCTCTTGAGCGAGTACAACGTCGCGAGTATCAGTCTGCACTCCACTCGCGTCGATGGCGCGACGGACCTGAGTGCCAGCGAGTCCGTCGAGAGCGAGGTCCATGTCGCAGGAGGTCCAGGCGTAGGCGTCCAGATCGTGAGCTGCCTCGTCTCGATGTCGGCCGTCGAGTTTCTGGAGAGCACGAGCTCGTGGATCGTGAGCGGGTCGGTCCGGGGTGACGGCTACTCGAGCTACCTGATTCCGGCCGTGTACGTCCTCCTCGTCGTCGGGTGGACGTCGAGTACCCTGCGAGCGCGTTTCGCGCCCAACGTGTGGCGTGCGCAGCTGAATCGACGCAGGCAGATGTTGAAGCGCCCGCCGGATCGCTCACTCGAAGACGAGCTCGGAGCCGTCCGGCGAAAGCTGTTCGTGCGCGAAGCACTGTCCCAGACCGCCCTGATCAGTGCTGTCTGCCTGGCGACGGCCGGACAGATGCTCCCCGGAACGACCCTTCCCATCGGCCCTGCGATCATGGCCAGCGCAGCCGTTGCCGGCTGGGCCCTGTCTCGCTTCGGTCGACAGGTGTACAGCGTTCTCCTCGAGCGCCGATTCGGCTCGGTCAACCTGTTCGACCTCTCCCTGATGGAGAGCCCCGAGCCAGAGCGATCCCTCGGAGAACGGATGCAGAGCCTCTTGAGGCGCCGATCGTTGCTCGTGCTCACCGCGCTCGTCGTTATGCTGCGCGTCTTCGAGCTCCTGGTCGGCTCTGCAACGCTCTGGCTCAACGTCGACAAGCTGCTCGAAAGCCTCGGATTCAAGGCGTGACGCGATCGCCCGAGTCTCTCGCACCCACGACGCGGCTCGGCGGTTCTCTCGTCGAATGGCGCGCGCGTGGCCTAGCTCGGCCATACCGAGCGAGCGCCTGAA
>JANQPS010000648.1 GCA_028285365.1 Thermoanaerobaculia bacterium
GGCTGGAGCTGCTCGAAGGGGCGCTCGTGTCCAACGTTCTTCTCGTCTGCGATCTCGTCGATCAGGTTCCAGAGCTCGATGGCGTGAACGGCGATGCCCGGATCGGGACCTGCCGTGTGTGCGCTCGGTTGCGTGACCTCGAGGTCGAGCAGCAACCTTCCTTTGTAGCCCAGCGTGACGCGGTGAGCATGGGAGGGCTCGCCGATGACACACGCGAGCGGCGGCGAACCGTTCTCTGCAGGCAGCTCTTGGGCGACGTGCCGAGCGCCGCGACTGGTTGCAGCCTCTTCTTCGACGGCGCCACACACGACGATCCTGACGTCGTGTTGGCGGGCCCAGTCAGAGCCAAGGCGGGCAGCCGCGCTGGTGAAGGTGGCAAGCGGTCCTTTGGCGTCGACGCTTCCTCGACCGTGCAGGATCGTGCCGCGCTCGGTCTCTTCGATGCGCACCAGAATGTCCCCTGGCACCGTGTCGATGTGACCGAGAAGCACCACGACTCGCTGGCAGTCGGGGTCGCCAATCTCGCCCACGGCGTTGCCGGCATCGTCGACGAGAGCGCGCTCGAGTCCGAGGGCCGTCATGCGCTCCACCAGCCAGCGACTGGCAGCGCCCTCGTCACGCGAGACTGACGGGATGCCCACGAGGCCCGCCACGAGGGCGACGGCTGCGTCGCGATCGAGCGGCGAGTTGGCCGAAGTCTCGGTCACTGGAGCACCTCGGCGAGTGCGTCGACCGCACGATCGAGATCCGATTGGTTGACGGTCAGCGGTGGGAGGAGACGAATGACGTTGGGACTGGCGGGAAGAGCGAGCACGTGATGCTCCTCACAGAGGGCGGCGAGGAAGCGACCGGCGCGCTGACGCAGCTGGATTCCGATCATGAGGCCGCGTCCACGGATCTCCTTGACCAAAGAGAGCGGCGCGACGCGCTGGTCGAGGTTCTCCAACAGGCTGGCGCCGAGCTCGGCAGCGTGCAAGTCGAGTTGGTCGCGAAGGAGGACATCGAGAGTCGCCGACCCGGCCGCGCACGCGAGCGCATTGCCTCCGAAGGTGGTGCCGTGACAGCCCGGCGAGAGTTTCTCGGAGACCGCGCTCGTGTGCGCCACGGCGGCGAGAGGGAAGCCGCCCCCAATACCTTTGCCGAGGGTCATGAGGTCAGCCTCCAGACCGGCGGCCTGGGAAGCGAAGCGGGAGCCAGTGCGCCCGAAGCCGGTCTGGACTTCGTCGACGATGAGGAGCACGCCGCGCTCACGACACAGAGTCTGTGCGCGTTCCAGGAACGAGCTGGCGAGCGGGAAGACGCCGCCTTCGCCCTGGACGACCTCGAGGATCAGTGCGGCGACGCTGTCGTCGAGCGCCTCGTCGAGAGCGTCTTCGTCGTCTCGGGTTACGAACGTGGTCTGTCCGATGATCTCCTCGAACGGTTTGCGCCCCGCCGGGCTCCACGTGGCAGCAAGTGCCCCGAGCGTGCGACCGTGAAACGACCCTTTGACCGCGACGAGGTGAGGGCGCTCGGTGGCCAGCACCGCAAACTTGATCGCGGCTTCGTTGGCTTCCGTGCCGCTGTTGCACAAGAAGACGCGGCCCAGGTGGTCCGGCAGGAATGAGGCGAGCTTCTCGAGATAGCGGGCGCGCGGACCGGAGTAGAGGTTGTTCGGACAGGCGTTGAGTCTCTGGGCCTGATCGCTGATCGCGGCCACGACCTCCGGGTGGGAGTAGCCGAGAGGCAACGTACCGTAGCCCGCCGTGAGGTCGAGATAGGCCGCTCCGTCTTCGTCGAACAGCTCGCAGCCCGACCCGCGCTCGAACGCCGTCGTTGTGCGCTTGGGCCACCAGGTGCCGGTGTAGCGGTCTTCCGTTTCGGTGAGGGTACTCATGAGACGTGTCGTCAGGTCAGGCCACGATGTGGGTGCCGCCGCCGTCGAGCGCACGGGTGATCGGCTCGGTGATGCGGCCGTCCGCGAAGATGACCCGTCTGGCGCCTTGCTCGATGGCCTCCGTGGCGCCGAGCACCTTCTTCTTCATGCGGTCTTCGGCAAGCTCGAGCGCACTTGCGAGCTCTTTGGCGCGGAGGCGCTCGATGAGCGAGCCTTCGTCAGGGTAGTTGGCCAATAGACCTGGCACGTTGCTGAGGATGAGCAGCGTATCGGCGCCGAGAGCCGCGGCGAGCTTGGCCGCCGCACGGTCACCGTCGACGTTGATGGCTTCACCGTCGAACGATGCGCCCGGCGGCGTGAGTACGGGAAGGTAGCCTCCCGCGTGCAGTCGCTCGATCAGGTCGACGTTGACCTGGTCGACGGTGCCCGTCCAGTCGTCCCGCAGCACCATGCGCCGCCCGTTCCTGCGAATGCGCAGCTTGTCCTTGCGCTTGCCCTCGAACAGTCGACCGTCGAGGCCGCTGAGCCCGACCGCGGGGACGCCACGCGTTTGCAGCGCCTCCACCCATCGCTTGTTGAGGAGACCGCAGTAGACCATCTCGAAGATCTCGAGCGTGCGACGGTCGGTGCGCCGCGACGTAAAGCCGCTCTCGCTCTCGACGAACTCAGGCGGATGCCCGAGCTGCTCGGCGATCTCGTTGGTGGTCTCGGCGCCACCGTGCACGAGGACGAGATTGGGATCGCGCTGGAACTGCGTGGCGACGTCTGAGGCAACGGCGTCGGTGTCGATGGATTTGCCGCCGCCGACTTTGATGATGAGCATGATGGTTTGTTTCTTGGTGTTGGGGAGGGAGAGCGCTGTGGGTCGAGGGTGGGCGGTGTGCGACGACGGTGATGTGCTTGGTAGCTGAATAGCTTTGGTCGGGGTCCTTCACTTCGTTCAGGATGACACTGGCAAGAGGCGGCGCAATGTGATCCTGAACGAAGTGAAGGCATGCCCTGAGTCTGTCGAAGGGACCTCGACCAAGAAGCTGCTGAGAGCCAGCTCGGGACCGTCGTCGAGAGCACACGCCAACCGCCCGCACGCGGTCTCTTGCTCAAATCGGATGCAACCCCCCAAACTCCAATCCCGTCTCTTCCTCCAAACCCAACATCAGATTACAGGCCTGGACCGCCGACCCAGCAGCTCCTTTCATCAGGTTGTCGATGGCGCAGAGGCTCACCAGTCTTCCGGTCGACTCGTCGACGTCGAATCCGATGTCGGCGAAGTTGGTGCCTGACAGGATCTTGGGCTCGGGAAGGCGGTACATGCCGCGACGTTCCTTGACGAAGCGCACGAACGGCTCGCTCTTGGCGAGGCCGCGGTACGCTCGGAAGAGGTCCTTCTCGGTGACTCCGTCCGCCAGGAAGACGTGGGTCGTCGCCAGGACGCCGCGCACTCGCTCGACGCCGGTGACGCTCAGGTGCGCGGTCGTTTCCACCCCGAGCTTGCGCAGCGCCTGATCGACTTCGGCGGTGTGCCGGTGTCCGGTGGGTGCAAAGCTGCGCACGACTCCCGAGCGGATGGGGTGGTGGCTCGCGTCACCAGAGCTGGCGCCGCCTTCGCTGCTGCCGACCTTGAGCTCGGTGATCACGCCGCGAGACCAGTCGACCAGGTCGGGTTGTTTCGCCAGGGCCAGGAGCGACAGGTTGGTTGCCGTTGCGTTGCAGCCGACGCCACTTGCGTGAGTTCTGCCTGAAAGCTCGGAACGCGTCAGCTCGGGCAGGCCGTAGACGAACCACTCGAGCCACTCTGGAGTCGCATGGGCGCTGCCGTACCAGCGCTCGTAAACGTCCGCGTCGCCAAGACGGAAGTCGGCACTCAGGCCGACGATGCGCGGAGCGAGCGCGGCAAAACGGTCGATCTGCTCCATCGATTTGCGATGGGGGAGGCACAAGAACAGCAGGTCGCACGCTTCGACGTCCGCCGATCGCTTGAAGCTGAGGTCGTGGCCGCGCAGATGCGGATGAACGAAGTGCACGGCACTGCCCTCGTGGCGTTCCGACGTCGCCTGGGTCACCTCGATCTTCGG
>JANQPS010000649.1 GCA_028285365.1 Thermoanaerobaculia bacterium
TGCTGAAGCGGCTGCGCAGAGGGGAGCTGAGGTCCACCTGGTGTGCGGACCGATCCACCTTGCCACTCCTCCTGGCGTCACACGTCGCGACGTCACCACGGCTCGGGAGATGAAGGTGGCCGTCGACGACCTCGCGGCGGACATGGATCTGGTGGTGATGGCGGCGGCGGTTGCTGACTTCCGACCAGAGTCGGCCGCTGATCAGAAGATCAAGAAGGGTGGGGACGGCGAGCCGAGCTCGATTGCCCTCGTGCGCAACCCGGACATTCTCGCGGGGCTGGCCACCGTGGCGCCGAACGCGGTGCGGGTGGGGTTTGCTGCAGAGACTCACGAGCTCCTCGAGCATGCGCAGGCGAAGCTCGAGTCGAAGCGGGTCGACTTTCTCGTTGCGAATGACGTTTCACGCTCCGATATCGGGTTCGAGAGTTCCGAGAATGAAGTCGTTCTGCTCCAGAGGGAGCGTCCGCCGACCGCAATCGGCAAGCTCAGCAAGCGTGAGCTGGCTCATGTACTGCTCGACGGCTTCTCGCGAGAACTGTCCAAGAGGTAGCGACCCCGGTGAACTCTGCCGATCTGCGTCCGCTCCTGGCCTACCTGAAAGACCTCGGGTGGGACCAGGTGTATCGCAGCGAACCCGGCGCCGCCGCGCCGTCGACCGACGACGGCGATCGTCTGCTCGCACCGCGCGAGCCGAGTGACGACCGTCTTGCCCCGATGCAGTCCCCCGATGCCGAACGTGAGGTCGCTGTGTCTTCCACCACCGACGACGGGGGCTTCGAAGGGGCCAACCTCGTCACCCTCGGCGGCCATGCCGAGTCGTGTGTCGCGTGCCCGCTCAGCGAGGGCCGCACGAAGGTGGTCTTCGGCTCGGGCTCCGAGACGGCTGATCTGATGTTCATAGGCGAGGGGCCCGGGTATCACGAGGATCAGCAGGGGCTGCCGTTCGTTGGCCGAGCTGGTGAGCTCCTCACACGCATCATCAACGCCATCGAGCTCGAGCGCGAGGCCGTCTACATCGCCAACATCGTCAAGTGCCGTCCGCCCAACAACCGCGACCCGAAGCCGGACGAAGTCGCCGCCTGCATCGGCTACTTGAGGCGTCAGATCGAGCTCATCGAGCCGAAGGTCATCGTGGCCCTGGGCCGGGTTGCCGCGCAGACTCTGCTCGAGAGCTCGGCGCCCATCGGTCGCCTTCGGGGATCCTGGCACGAGTATCGTGGCGTAGCGCTCAGAGCGACGTACCACCCGGCTGCTTTGCTGCGCAACAACAGCTTGAAGCGTCCGACCTGGGAGGACATGCAGGTCGTGCGCGACTTCCTCCTGAGTCGCCAGTAGACTTCGTTCGCTTCGGCGAGCTCCGCTCGGGCCCGTGTTCCAGGTGGCTACCGACGCGGTGGCTGGGAACTCGCTTCCTCGACCAACCGTCGAATGCCAGGGGCGACGGCTATCGTGAGCTCTGCGTGAGGTTGCATGGTCGAGGAGAGCGTTGCTCGGCCGCTCCTCAACCAGTCGGGACTGGGAGCGTTACCCTTAGCCAGAACATCGAGCGCCTCGAGGCCGAGCTCAGCCAGCTCGGCGAGAGCTCTCGAGAGCGGCGCGATCTCGGCCAACTCGCCAGTCAGGCTCTCGGCGAGTTGGGCTCGTTGAGCTCGCCAGGAGAGCAGGAGGTCGCGCAGGTCCCTCAGATCTGTGACGTGACGGGCGGTGAGGGCCTCGCTGACGAGCTCCTGCAGATGTCGTGCGGCACGACTCTCCGGATAGGCCGCGTCGACGAGCCGATTGAGAGGGGTGAGCGTCGTGTAGTGCCTGGAGCCATGCCGAGCGTAGTAGCGAACCGGCTCGAGGGTCTCGATGAGAGTTCGTAGGGGTGCTGTTGGCAGACCACCCATGAGGTCGGCCAGCATCTGGTCCTGGTACGAGCGATGAGCAACGCCCAGACCGTCGAGTTGGTATTCGAAAGCATCCAAGCGACGGTAGAGGTCTTCGCCGTTCGAGAGATCTCGCCTCGACCACAGCCGTTCGGCGATGGCGGCCGTGCGAGGCCACAGCCGTGACTCGGCGTTCACCTCGCTGACGAGTTCCGTCCACAGGCATGCCTCTCCTCCGAGGAGGAGCGGATCGTCAGGCCCGATCGCTGCGCTAGAGGCGTTCAGTTCACGCTGGGGGTCGACGGCGTAGTGGTCTGCCGCGGACAACATGAGGTCCAGGTAGTAACCGCCCGAGAGGACCGTCTGGTGACCGCGCGCGACCGCCGCTCGAAGAGTCTGACTACCTCTCCAGGACTGCACGATGACCGAGGGGTCCAGGTCGGCGTGCAGAGCCTCGTCCCACACCATCGGGGTCTTGCCGAGATCCATGAGGATCTTCTGGACGCGGCGGGTGAAGTGCGCCTGCAGCTCGATCGGATCGGCCAGCCCATGTTCTGTCATGAAGCGCACGATCGACGGACTGGCTTCCCAAACGGCTCCGTTGACTTCGTCGCCTCCGATGTGGACGACCGGGTCTGGGAAGAGCTGTGCCATCTCGGCAAAGAACCCTTCGAGCAGCTCGTAGGTGGACTCGCGAGTCGGGTCCAGAGCGGCACGTTGGACGCCGTAGGTCGTCGCGAGCTGCCACGTTGGCCCAGACGGCGAAAGCTCGTCCGGATAGGCGACGAGCCAGCTCGTCGTGTGGCCGGGGACGTCGAACTCGGGAATGACACGAATCCCGAGTCTGGTAGCGAGCTCTATGACCTCGCGGACGTCGTCCTGTGTGTAGTAGTTGCCACCGGAACCGAGCTGGTGAAGTCGCGGATAGCGCTTGGATTCGATGCGGAATGCCTGGTCTTCCGTCAGGTGCCAGTGCAGAACGTTCATCTTGACGGACGCCATGGCTTCGAGCGTCCGCAAGACGAGCTCCTTGGGGAGCCAGTGACGACAAGAGTCGAGGAGCAGACCGCGCCAGGAGAAGCGTGGCGCGTCCTCGATCCGGACGAACGGAACGGCGAATCCGTTGTGGCCCAGATCGAGCAACTGCTCCAGGGTGGCCAGCCCCCACCTGGCACCTTGCGCCGAAGCCGCCTCGATCACGACTCCTGCTGGCCCGGCGGAAAGGGTGTAGGACTCGTCGCGCACTGTGCTCTGCTCAGGAGAAGTGTTTTCGGCTGTCTGGCCGTCGGCGATCGAGATCGTGAGCCAAGGCCCTTGGCCCTCGTCTCGAACACCTGCGGTCTGCGGTGACGGCAGCAGCTCCATTGCGGTGCTCGCCTCCCAGCGGAGGAGGAGGCGCTCGACCGAGTCGATGAGCTCTGGAGCGCGCTCATCGACGGAGACCGACACCGGGCTGGGCACCGACAGGGATCCGGCTCCTTGCTGGATGTTCTGTGGCCACGGGAGGAGATCGAGTCGCGGGTCGGCCGAGGAAATGTCCTGAGCCTGAGCTGCGCTGCCTGCCACCAGGCCGAGCGAGCAGCCGAGCCACGCCAACCAGATGAGGACCCGAGCTGGTGCGCGGCGTCCAGCTCGATCAGCGTGGGAGCTGTTACGACCGGCAGGGCTCATGGCGCGACCTGGCCAGGTGTATTCTCGTCGGCGCCACAGACCCACTGGCTCGAGCCAATGGCTTGGTGACATGACGAAGTCGTGATGGCTTTCACTCGGGTGTCCCCGTCACCCGGGTGGGACCCCGGACGGTGCAAAGGAGTGTTTTGGAAACGAACTTCGGCATCATCGACTGGCTGATCGTAGCCGGCTACTTGGGCGCCACCGTGCTCATTGCCCTCAAGGTCCGAAACTCGGAGTCCGGTCTCGCCGATTTCCTGGTTGCTGGACGCGGAATTCGTACGTCGCTCGGCGTCGCCACGATGGTCGGTTCGGAGCTCGGCCTGGTCACCGTGGTCTATTCGGCCCAGAAGGGATTCACCGGTGGACTGGCGGCACTGCACATTCCTCTCGTGGCCGGGATCGTGACCCTGCTGGTGGGCTGGACGGGCTTCATCGTCGGGCCCCTTCGACGTGCCGGGGTCATGACCATTCCCGAGTACTACGAACAGCGGTTCGGACGTCGGATCCGAGTCTTTGGGGGGATGCTCCTCGCGTTTGCCGGGATCTTGAACATGGGTTTGTTCCTCAAGGCCGGCTCGATTTTCGTCACCGCTCTGACCGGTCTCGAATCGGCTGTCGCAGTGAAGTGGGTGATGACCGGCCTCATCGCGCTGGTGCTCGTCTACGTGGTTTCGGGCGGCATGGTCGCCGTGGTGATCACGGACTACATCCAGTTCGTGGTCTTGTCTGCAGGCCTGTTGATCTCGTGTGTGCTTGCGGTGCGCTCGGTGGGTTGGGCAGAAGTGGTAGCAGCCGTCGAGACGGTCCACGACCGTGCGGGTTTCGATCCGTTTGCTACTGGCGGCTTTGGTGCCGACTACGTGATCTGGATGATCTTCACCGCCGGCCTCGTCTCGTGCGCGCTGTGGCCGACCGCTGTCGCGAGGGCCTGCTCGGCGGAGAGCGAAGCGGTGGTCAGGCGCCTCTACATGCTGTCGTCGATTGGCTTCGTGATTCGGTTTCTGATTCCCAATCTGTTGGGGATCTGCGCACTCGCGTATGCCGTTTCCGAGCCGGCGATGGCTGCCCGATTCCTCCCGGGTGGAGCGCCGGCTGGATCTGAAGAAACCCTCGCGGCGCTCCCGGTCTTCCTCGGACAGATCTTGCCGGCAGGGCTGATCGGGCTCGTCGCGGCCGGGATGCTTGCGGCGTTCATGTCGACCCATGACAGCTACCTGCTCTGTTGGAGCTCCGTTCTGGTTCAGGACGTCGTGGCTCCGCTGCGGCGCCGCGAGATGACGGCAAAACAGCGCCTGCTGCTGATTCGAATACTCATCGTGCTGATTGGCGGTTTTCTGCTGATCTGGAGCTTGTGGTACCCGCTCCAACAAGATCTGTGGGACTACATGGCTGTGACCGGCGCGGTCTACTTCTCGGGAGCTTTTGTGGTTCTCGTAGGAGGGCTCTATACCAGGCGCGCCAGTCCGCTCGGAGCTGGCTTGGCCCTGGCAGCCGGCTCCTGTGCCGCCCTGGGGCTCGCGCCGCTTCAACAAGCTCTTGGGCTCGACGCGCTCCTCGCGAGCTTCGGGTGGAGTCTCGACGGCGAGACGGCCGGACTCACGAGCGTTGCTCTTGCGACGACAGGCATGGTGATCGGCTCGATGGTTCGACCGGTGACCAGGCCCGGGCCTGGTCACCCAGCTCGAGCGGGAGAGGCTTCATGAGCTGGGCGACATTCTGGGGCCTGTTCGTCCTGGCGTCTTTGCTGGGGTACGCCCTGCTCGTGGTCGTCACGGCGGTTGGTGGCTGGCGGGATTTGAGGCATCTCGTCGGTACTCAGAGGACGGGCGGCAAACCGACGCCGGCTTCGCGCCGCCAGCCAGATCGCGAGACGGGGCCAGAGTGAGCATGGAAGCGCCCGACGACCTTCTCAACCCGTTGGCTCGGCCGATCTGCGCAACTGGAAGGTAGCGCGTTGAGCGTTCCAGAGCTCTGGACGCGGCGACTCAGCCGAGAGATCCGACACCTGGGTACGCCCGTCGTCCTCTTGGTGGGGTGGCCAGGGCTCGGAAGACGAGACCTCCTGGCACACCTCGCAGAGGATCCAGCGAGGCAGGTTGCGCCCATCCCTGGCGCCGTGCTCGCTAGAACGGCCGATCTGCTCAAGGCCTGTGAGGGGTTACGCCTCGAGGGCGCCGGCACCTTCGTGGTCGAGGCGGGCCAGGATGTCGACTGGAATCACCTCGCCTCGGTGTTGCTTCCTGGCGAACAGTTGCTGGCTGCGACGAACGTCTATCAGCCCACCGAGGCGTTGGAGGCCTGGGGCAGAGTGGGAGTCTTGCTGCCCGAGGATCTTCTGCTTCGAGAGGACGAAGGTGAACAGTTGGCCCAGATCGAGGGGGTCTCGGGAGGCGCCTCGTCGCGGCTGTGGTCGTGGAGTGATGGCTGGCTCGAGCCGCTACGGCTTGCCGCGAGGTGCGACGCCGAAGACGCCGACTCGGCCCTCGACTCGCCAGGCCTGAGTCGGTTCATGGAGGAGCGCGTCCTGGCACCTCTCGGCGACGCGCTGGTGGACGAGCTCAGTCAGTTGGCCAGAGCTTTCGAGGTGCAACTGCAAGGTGGTGCCGACGCCCGAGACGACCCTCCAGATTACCGCCTGACGACCCTGCTGTCGGACGCTGGCAGGGTCAGGCGGTTGCCGCTGATACGGGACGGCCGTCCTTGGTTGCCTGGTCCACTGGCGCAGTACCTGCGAACGAGACGGCCGAGGTTCTCCGCCGTGCAGTCGTTTCCCGGAGGACGACGCAACCCGATCATCAGCGTGGACCCTCGAGAACCTGCTGGTTCGCGTACCGTCAGGCTCAGTCTCCTTGGAGAACCTCGAGTGGCGCTCGAGCGCGACGGCGTGTGGAGTGAGCTGAGTTTTCCTTATCGACTCGTGGCCTCGGTTCTCGCCTACATCTCTACGAGCCCGGAGCTCCGGGTCGCCAAGGACGTCTTGGTAGCAGACCTCTGGCCCGACACGTCGGCGTCATCTGTGAGGAGCCAGCTACACCCAGCTGTCAGCAAGTTACGGCGACTCCTGGACCCCGAGCGCGAGTTGGCGACTCCCGGTGTCGAGCTCGTTGCTGGCGTGTACCGTCTCAGTGCTCTCTGGACATGGTCGATCGACTGTCTCGACCTCGAAGCTCAGGTGCGCTCGTGCCTCGGCTTGGCGACCGCCACGAGCCACGAAGACCTCGAGAGCGAAACCGAGAGCGCAACGATGGAACCAGATCGTCCGGGCCCCGGTGGCGATGATGACGGTTCTCGAGAAGCGCGGGGCACGCTCGACCTGGAATCGCAGATCGGCGTCTTGGAGGGCGCCTGGAGACTCTATGGCGGGCCCTTCATGCGCGGCTTCAGCGCGCGCTGGGTACAGCGCAAACGGGAGCACTACGAGAGGGTCTACGAGCGGATGCTGAGGTCCCTGGCATCGGCGTACGAGAGTGTCGAACGTTGGGATGACGCCGAAGACGCCTATCGGAGTCTCCTCATCAATGATCCTTCACAGGAAGACGTTCACGTGAGCTTGATGAAGCTCTACTCGAGGCGCGGGCGACTCGACCTGACTCGTCGACAGTGGGAGCGCCTCTGTAAGGTCTTGCTGGAAGAGCTGGGCGTTCCTCCTATGGACACGACTCTTCGCGAGTATCGTCGGCTCCTCGGGTGAGATGGGTGAAACCTACCGTGGGCTGGTTGGTCTTTGCCCAGAGCGATTTCCGATGGAGAATGGGCCTATGGTGGGCTTGGTCTCTCTGTGCCGCGGCTTCTCTCGGGCTCTCGACGTGACTTCGTGTCTCCCCCTCGCCGTCGACGTTGGCCTCGTACCGGGCGCTGCGCGCGACAGCCATTGCGATCGACAGTGCGCGGTTTCCGGTGCGATGGG
>JANQPS010000682.1 GCA_028285365.1 Thermoanaerobaculia bacterium
GAGAGGATGCCTGGGACCCGTCGGTGCGCAAGATCCACGTCTACCTGACCACCCATCCCGTGGATCCGTCGCTTTCGGTCTCGGGATTCGACATCGACGACGGGATCACGGAACAGCTGCGCGACGTCGGCGGAGGGATGACGCGCATCACCCTCGATGGCGACGGCAACGAGAGTGGAGTGTGGTTCTGGGTCTCAGATCCTTCGGATTCTTTCAACACTTCCGGTTTCGGCGAGCTCACGCTCAGTGAACACTCCGACGGTCGTGTGGCGGGCCGCTTCGCGGTCGACGAGCCGCAGGAGTTCTTCGACGACACCTATCAGTACGATCTCCAGTTCGACGCGACCATCACCAACGCGGACTTTCGCGGCGAAGCTCTGGCGAGTGGTGGCGGTGAGCCGGGCAAGGTGTGGCTCGAGTACATCGGGGCCGTTTTAGAGGGGGACGTGAAGACCTTGCGCGCACTGATGGGCGAAGAGGCTCGCTGGATGTTCCCGGAGGATGATGAAGAGTCCACCCAGAGCTCCATCGAGATGATGCAGTACGGTCTGCCACGGGACGCTTCGGTCGTAGGCGGTTGGCTGATGGACGGTCGAGCCATCCTCAAGGTCAAAGCCAAGGACGAGGACGGCAACAAGCAGCAGGGGCTGGTCGAGATGATCGAAGACGGTGGCCGCTGGTCGGAAGGCAGCCGTTCGTTGGACACCGTCTGGGAGTAGTGGGAGTAGTGGGAGCAGAGCACTCGTGGGGTCGATTTGGGCTCGATCCCTTCAGGTGAGCTCCACCTGACGTGAGTTTGCGAGCCAGGAGCCACGGCTCACGGACCGTGGCTCCTGTCGTGCTGCGCCAATCTGGGCCTTGGAGCCCGCAACCGAGGCGGGTCGAGTGGCCTCAGGCGATCATCAGTTCGGCCAACAGCTGGCAGCCGTCGTAGAACTCGCGCAGGTCGACGTACTCGTCGACCGTATGCGGATTGTGCTGGCCGGCGCCGAGGGTGACCGTCGGGATGCCGCCGGCGTTGAGGTAGTTGGCGTCGAGGCCACCGTTGGCGATCACGGACTTGGGCTCGAGACCGATCCGCCGAGCGGCGGCGAACGAGTGTTTGATGGGCGGTGAGCTCAGCGGCATCTTGAAAGCTGCGTAGTCGGTCTCGGCGCGGAAATCGACGCTTCCCGACACACCCGAACTGTTCTTGGTGGCCTTGGCTGCGCGCTCGAAAGCAGTTCGGTAGGTCTTCGTGATGCGAGCGAGGAAAGCTTTGCTGTGGCTTCGCGACTCACCACGCACGAAGACGTAGTCGGTGACCTGATTCGTGGCTTCGCCACCCTGCACGACTCCGACGTTGGACGTGCCTCGACTCTTGCCGATCTCGATCTTGCCGAAGAACCCGCGATCAGCGACGTCGGCGATGGCACGCGAGGTGATCAGAGCGGACGAGATGCCGTCTTCCGGGTGAACTCCAGCATGTGAGGAGCGGCCGTGAACGTGGACTTCCCAACGGTCGGCGCCGGTTGCCCCCGTGACGATTCGCGCGGGCTCGCCACCGTCGACGTTGAATCCCATGACCGGGTGGTCGAGGTCGGCGACGTCGACGTGCCGAGCCCCAAGGAGCCCGATCTCTTCGCCGACGGTGAGGAGTAGGGTTGCCGGCGGATAGTCGAGACCTGCGGAGAGGATGGTGTCGATCATCGTCACCAGAGCCGCAAGCGACGTTCGGTTGTCGCCGCCGAGAGCGGTGTTGCCCGCAGATACGATTCGTCCTTTGGACTTCTTCGGAACGGCACCCCGGCACAGCGGCACCGTGTCCATGTGTCCCATGAACAGGCGTCGCGGCTCGCGGCGACGTTTTGGGGAGCCAGGCAGCCGGACGACGAGATTGCCTACCTGAAACCCCTGCCCGATGCGCTTGTGAGCGGAGTCGTGCCGAAGCCAGCTCTTTTTGCAGCCAGCGTCGACCAGCATGCTGGCCGTGGCCTTGGCAACGTCCGTCTCCTGGCCACTGATGCCTTCGATGGCCAGGAGCTGCATCAGTCGATCGAGTGCCTGTTTCTCGTTGATCTTGGGGCTTTGGCGCGCTGAGTTCGAGGTCATTTCTGTATCTCCGCTTGAGGCGACTAGCGAGACGGGTGGGGTGACGGCTGGGGGCGATCGACGGGTTTGCGCCACGACTCTGAACGGCGCGCTCCGCGCGCCGAAGATAGCATCGACGAGATCCCCGAGAATGACGACCGAGGAGCTCCGGCAGTGGCGCTCGAGGCCGCTGACTCCAGCTCCCGAAAGGAGGCAGCTTAGTGTGTCGACTCCCAATCCTGACCGTGTTGAGTACCGTGGTTCTGACGCTGGCGGCCTGTGGCCCGCCTGCCTCTACCGAGGAGACTCCAGGTGCCGCGGCGTCTTCCGAGACTTCCGTGGCTGAGGAGGAAGCAGCGGTCCGAGCGGTCCTCTCCAAGCAGATGGATGCCTGGAACCGGTTCGATCTGGACGAGTTCATGTCGAGTTACTGGCAGAGTCCCGAGCTGCGCTTCACCTCGGGTGGCTCGGTGCGGCGTGGCTGGCAAGAGACTCTCGAGCGGTATCGCACGACCTACCCCGATCAAGCAGCCATGGGCGAGTTGTCCTTCGAAGACCTGGAAGTTTCGATCCTGAGCGATCGCTGGGCGACGGTTTTCGGTCGGTACGTGCTCCAGCGCGAATCCGACCGACCCACCGGATTCTTCACGTTGATGTTCGAGAAGCAGGACGGGGTTTGGCTCATCGTGAGTGACCACACGTCGACTGACGACTGATTGGAGCGCGAAGCGTACGGTTTGCGGAGCTCTGTCGTTTCTCTCTCAGAGGTCGGACCGGATTGAGGTGCCGGTACCGACAGCTGCCAACGAGGAGGAGCGATATGAGCAAGCCGGAGCAAAGTGTCTCGACTCGTGGAGCACGCTGTCCCTGTCAATCGTCGTATTGACGCTCGTCACGACGAGTGCGCTTTGCGCGTCGTCCGAAGGCTCGGCCAGCGGCACGATGTCGCGTGACGGCGACACGCTTCACATCGTCGATGGATGGGCTAGCGAAGGCATCGGTTTCCTCGACTCGGAGGTCGTCCGCATCGTGCTCGTGCCGATGGCGCTGGATCGCGACGCACTAGCGCAACACATCGACTTCGACTACGAGATCACGCGCCAGCGCAGTGCTGCGGGATTACCTGGGTACCTGGAGCTCGAGATCGATCGCCAGACCGGTCGCTGGCGTGGCATGTCCTACGGACTTCCGCAGGGCTGGGGCTGCGGGTACTGCTCAGTACAACGCCATCAGACCCTCGATGTCGCAGGACGGCGGGTCAAGGGGCGACTCGAGCTCGATCCGTCGGACGACTCCGATGGCGACGGCCCGACGGTGCGTCTCGACATCGATCTGCAGATTGCCGAAGTCACGGACGCCACGTTGCTCGGCGCCGACGGCGGTGCCCCTGGGCAAGCGCTCGAGCGGTGCTGGGACGTGGCCAAGCGCGAGAACTGGGAGGCGATCGGTGAGCTCTGTTTTGTGCCTGGTGACGAGAACTTCTCGAACACCCAGCACATGAACGACGACACTCGAAGCCTGATCGTGTTCATGGGCCGCGGACAGCTGCGAGCGGACGAGCTCGAGATCGGTGGGGGGAGGATGAAAGGCGACTTCGCCGAGCTCGATCTAGAGACTCTCAAGGACGACCAGCGTTACGAGGGGACCATGTTGATGGTCGAGACGGAGTCAGGGTGGCGCGTGCTGGCCCAGAGAATGACC
Source organism: Thermoanaerobaculia bacterium (assembly GCA_028285365.1). GTDB lineage: Bacteria > Acidobacteriota > Thermoanaerobaculia > Multivoradales > Multivoraceae > JANQPS01. Next base: position 3,772 of record JANQPS010000682.1, read on the forward strand.
CAGGTGTGGGAAGAATGACCACAGGTGTGGGAGTCGTCACGGGTCTTCGACGACCCGCCGCGGGGTGATGACTCTCTCGACCCTGGCACCTCTCCGCGGACGCCTGCGTGTCGAGAGGGCTGGAGAGCGTTGGTCGCTGGGCCGGAGGGTGCGTTAGGGTTCGGGACGATCCAACTCACTGCCCGGAGTGCCACCACGTGGTTGCCCAGGACGCTTGGGGGCTTGGCGCTGGTGCAAGCATCCCTACCACTCGATCGTTGCCGATCGCCTGCCGGCTTGGCTGCTCGACTTGAGGCGTCTCGGCCACTACGAGGTCCTCTCGAAGATCGGCGAGGGTGGCATGGGCCAGGTGTTTCGGGCCCGCGACCGTCGTGACGACAAGGAGGCGGTGCTCAAGGTCCTGCGGCCAGACCTACAGGGGGATATCGACCACCGGGCCCGGTTTCTCAGAGAGGCGCTGCTGGCAGGTGAGATCGAGCACGACAACGTGGCTCGTCTTCGTGACTATGGCGAGGCTCATCTCGAGAGCTACGAGCGCACACTCTACGTCGCATCGGAGTTCGTGCCCGGTCGCGACCTGGCACAGCGACGGGCTTTCGAAGACTTCCCACAGGCGCGTGTGCTGGGGATCATCAAGCAAGTGGCCAGCGGCCTGAGTGCAGTCCACGCAAACCTGGTCATTCATCGCGACCTGAAGCCAGGCAACCTCCTCGTTTCCGTAACGGAGTCGGGAGAGGACCGGGTCAAGCTGATCGACTTTGGTCTGGCCGAGAAACTGGATCCGATCGAATCCGGAGGCGACGAGCGGCAACCGCTCCCTCGCCCCGCAGAGGTTCGTGGCAACGAGCGCATCGTCGGAACGGTCGGCTACGCCGCCCCCGAACAGATGCGGGGAGACCCGGTGAGTGCGCGCAGTGATCTGTTTGCGCTCGGAGTCGTGGCCTACCAGCTACTCGGTGATCGCCTTCCTTTCCCAGGGGATCGGGCGGCCGAGATCTACAAGCGGATGCGCGAAGAGGAATTGCGCCCTCTGGCCGGGTTGAGGCCAGGGCTCGCCCCCGGTCTGGAGGCTCTGGTCAGCGATCTGCTGCGCTACTCGGAGCGAGACCGACCATCGTCGGCAGACGAGGTCCTGGCCCGGGTCGAGGAGATCGAAGAGAACGAAAGCGAGCAGCTGACGGACGAAGACGATGAAGCTGCGTCCTCGGCCCCGCAGAGCTCGGGGTCACGCTGGTGGCGACGTTTCCTCGACTGAAGCAGCGGGGCTCGGTGGATCGGCTCCCGCGGCCTCGTCTGCGGTAGCAAGCCGGCGGAGATAGAAGCCGAACGGCTCGGTTGGCGCGGTGGTGCACGTCTGGACGGTGAGCAGAGACTACTCATCCCCGTCGAGCAAGAGCTGTGTCCCTTTTCCGAGAACGGCGGCCGCCGTAGCGCGCTGGG
>JANQPS010000719.1 GCA_028285365.1 Thermoanaerobaculia bacterium
GGCACTCGCAGTGGCCGTCGTCTTGAGCGTCCGCGGTTCACGCATCGGAACGTTTCTCGGACTCGCCGTCGCTCTGTTCCTAGCCATTGCCAGTGGCGAGGTGGTCCTGCCTGCTCTGTCGGAGATGGCCAGGCCACCGGAGCTCGTCGTTCCGGGCGCTTCCATCGATCTCCTGGGAGCGCTTCGAGTCGACTATTTGCCCTACCTCCTCGTGATCGTCTTCTTCGATCTGTTCGACACCATGGGAACCCTCTTCGGCGTCACCAAACAAGCGGGCCTGCAGGTGGATGGTCGCATCCCCGAAGTCGATCGAGCTCTCGCGGTCGACGCTGTCGGAACGACGGCGGGAGCCCTGATCGGCACCTCACCCGTCACCTGCTACATCGAAAGCGCCGCCGGAACCACCACGGGGGCCAAGACCGGGCTCGCCAGCATCGTCACCGGTCTGTGCTTTCTCGCGGCGCTGCCCCTGACGCCCATCGTCACTGCCGTCGGAGCTGGCAACGACGGACTCAACCCGGTCACGGCACCGGCACTGATCCTGGTGGGTCTTCTCATGACCCGCCCCCTGAGGGAGATCGATTGGCACGAGCTGCGTGACGCCGTACCGGCTTTTCTGACGGTCCTGCTCATGCCGTTGACCTACAACATCTCTCACGGACTCGCCGCGGGGGTCGTCGTCTTCACTCTGGTCTCGGCGGTCTCCGGCCGACGCCACGAGCTCCATTGGCTGATGTGGCTGCTGAGCGGGCTCCTCGTCTTGCGCTACGCCCTGCTGCCACTCTGAGCACAGCCCCACCGGCCCCGACCGCATCGTGGTGGCGGGGGACCAACTCGTCAGCGATCAGGCAGAACACGTCGCCGTAATACCTGGCGGACGGATGCCGACTCCTCCGTTCTTGTAGAGCGAAGGGCCAACGAGCTCTTCACCCAACAAGACCAGAGGAGATCGCCATGACCCATATCAACCCCGCCAGCCCCAAACGCCTGGCTACCTATGCCGCCGCCGTCGCTCTCACGGCCAGTGTCGCGCTGGCGAGCCCGAACACCACTCCAGAGTCGACGGACACGTCCAAAGACGCGAGCACGTCGTCTGGAACCTCCTACTCCATCGACCTCGCCTTCATCACCCATCTCGATCTCGACCTTCCTGAACAAGACGTGTTCATCGAGCGCGAGCCCGGTTCGAACGAGGTCTACCGCGTCACCAAGGGTGACAACGACATGAACCAGCCGCTCTACAAGACAGCAGTTCGCGTACCTCACAACCCGTTCAGCGAAGCGGCCATCGGTCCTCATCCGAAGGGAGAGCCCATCGGGCTGACCTTGGGGCAGTGGCTGCGTCACACCGGCACCGGCACCTACACGTGTGAGAACGGCACGGGCACCCTCGAGACGTCGTTTGCCGGCCTGGTTCCCAACGGGGTCTACACCATGTGGCACGCCTTCATGGCCCTGCCTCCCACAGAGCCGTTCTCGGGAACGCTGGATCTTCCGCTGGGCGCACGCGACGGCTCGGAAAGCACGTTCGTAGCCGACTCCGAGGGTAAAGCCTCCTTCGAGCACAGCTTCAAGCCCTGCCTCGAGATGTCGGACGTCTGGACGACCTCGATGCTGGCCATCAACTACCACAGCGACGGCAAGACCTACGGCGCCTATCCCGGGGACTTCGGCCTCAACGCCCATATCCCGCTGTTCCTCATGCTCCCGCCCCGGGCGGGGATCGAGTAACCGCGTCCCCCGACTCCCACCGACTCGCCGCTCCAGACCGGAGCGGCGAGCTCGGTTCTGCACACACAGCCGCCTACTCGAGCCCACCCTCTTCGGAGAAGCGAAATGGACACTAGAACCGTCGGCCTTTCATCCGCCGATCGACAACACACCAAATCTCCTCGGCGCGCGTCCGAGTCGAGCTCTCGAACCGCCCCGTCGACTCGTAGCCTGAGGACTCTGCTCCTGGGAATCTCGGCCGCTACGGTGCTCATCAGCACACCCGCGGCCGCAGCCGCGAGCAGCACGAAAGACTCGGCGAGCCCTGCACCCACGATTCCCTCGGCCGTCGTCGACTCCGACTACCACTCCGAGGGCAAACTTGACCCCGACAAGGTAGAGCTCGGACGGCTGCTGTTCTTCGACAAGATCCTCAGCGGCAACCGGAACATCTCCTGCGCGACGTGCCACCATCCACGACACGGAACGAGCGACGCTCTCGCACTACCCTTTGGAGAGGGACCGTCCGGACTCGGACCGGATCGCAAACCAGGAGAAACAACGTCCACGGCTGTTCATGGTCGGGTACCCCGCAACTCTCCGGCACTGTTCAACCTCGGAGCCAAGGAGTTCGAGCGTCTGTTTCACGACGGTCGCGTCGAGAGCGACCCGAACGGCTACTACGAAGGCGGTTTCATCACGCCGGCCAAGTGGAAGCTGCCGACCGGTCTCGACAACCTCCTGGCCGCCCAGGCCATGTTCCCGGTCACGTCTGCCGGAGAGATGGCTGGCGCCAAGGGTGAGAACCCGGTGGCCGACGCTGCGTCCCTCAACAATGCCGCCGGACCCGGTGGCGTCTGGGAGCTCCTCGCTGAGCGGCTCCAGGAGATCCCCGAATACGTCGATCTCTTCAAGGCTGCGTTTCCCAACGTCTCAGAGGCCAGCGACATCTCTTTTGTTCACGCCGCCAACGCCATCGCCAGCTTCGAAGCAGATGCCTTCCGAGCGGACGACAGTCCTTTCGACCGTTACCTCAGGGGTGACACCAAGGCCATGGGAGACTCTGCGCGACGCGGGATGGATCTGTTCTACGGCGAAGCCAACTGCTCGAGCTGCCACTCAGGCAAGTTCCAGACGGACCACTCGTTCCACGCCATCGCCATGCCACAGATCGGTCCCGGCAAGGGAGACGGCAAACACAGCGACTACTGGCGCGAGACCGGACAGCAGGCGTTTGTCGAAGACTTCGGACGGGGTCGGGTCACCGTGAGAGCCGAGGACAACTTCAAGTTCCGAACGCCTTCGCTACGAGGTGTCGCCGTGACCGGGCCCTGGGGCCACGCCGGCGCCTACGAAAGTCTCGAGGCTGTCGTGAGGCACCATCTCGACCCTGTAGCTTCGTTGGAGGAATACCGCACGGAGGCGAGTCCGCTCGTCCCGTTGGATAACGTCCTCGAGCTCACCGCCTCCGGATCGCGCTTCCAGCACGACTTGATGACCTCCGGTCGCCGCAACGGCTTTCTGGTACGAGACACATGGGTCCAGAAGCACCCGGAGCTTCGGGGCCGGATCGCGGCAGCCAACGAGCTTCAGCCGATCGAGCTCAGCGACGGCCGGGTTGCGGATCTGCTGGCCTTCCTGGAGGCTCTGACCGATCCAGCGATGGTGGACATGCAGAGCCTGGAACCGAAACGCGTGCCGAGCGGACTCCCGGTGGTCGACTGACAGCCATCGTCCAGTGGTCCAGCAACGACCTCAGGTGCCCTCTCGCACTTCGATCTGCGCGTCGCCAGCTCCACCCTCCAGCGGTGGCGGCGCGCCCGCGTCGGCGTGACCGGCAGGCGGTCGCCACCCTGACGGCGGTTGTTGTCTCCACCGATGGTGAAGCCACAGCCACTGGTCCGGGACCTCCTCGATGATCTCCTGCAGGGCCTGCGTGGCGCGAGCGGTGGTCTCCCACTCGTCCCGGTCGAGGTCGCCGGTCCGCGACGGCTCGACCGGGATGCTGGCGCACAGCCGATACCCCTGCGCCGATTCGCGTATGAGCGCCATCGGCAGCATCACGGCATCCGTCAGCCGAGCCAGGACCGCTGGGCCCGTGGTCGTGCGAGCGAGCTCGCCGAAGAAGGGCACGTAGGTAGCGTGACGAACGCGGGTACTGTCCTGATCCATCAGGATGACGACGACCTGGCCTTCGCGCAACGCCTGTTCGGCCCGCCTGAAGGCTCCACCACGGCGCAGCCAAACGCCACCATGGCCGGCAAAGACCCTACCGACGGCCAAAGCCACCGCCGGGATCCCGGGGGTGCCGGTCACGATGTGGACCAGGCGATTGCAGCTCGCCAGGCGGAAGGCCAGGTAGGGCGTCAGCAGCATGAAGTTGCCGACGTGAGCCGACACGACGAGCACCCCCCGGCCGCTCGATAGAGCGAGGTCGAGCAGCTCGGCAGAGTCATCCTCGCGCACGATGTGGGTGACGGCCTCCGGCGACCTGCGATGAAAGTCGTAGCAGTCGAGGGCATTGGGACCTATCTGGAGGTAGGAGCCACGAGCGACGCGGTCTCGCCAGGTTGGTGTCTGGCCTGGATACGCGCGGGCCAGGTTCGCCGTCGCGCGCTCACGACTCCCACGATCGAGCCACCACGCGCAACGCGCTACCGCCGAGATCAGGAGGCGCGCCACCCCACGCGGCAGCAGCCCAGGCAAGTGGAAAGTCATCCAGAGTGCCGCCTTGACGACGTGCCGGCGTAATCGCCTCGAGATCCCGGCGCGCGTCCGATTCGACGAGGTACTTCCTAACCCCTCTCTCATCGGCTCCTCTGTCACCGGCCCGCCAGTCACCACGACGAGTCTCTCCGAGACTCGGATCGGGACGCCTGTGCCCAGCGTCTCTCGTTGCCATACCGGCCGGTCGAGCCTCGCGGCGATGATCGTCTAGAGCGGTTCTTGCTCCCGGTAGCGGCTCCTCTGCTCACTGAGCAACTCCTCGAACTCGGGCATGGAGCGCAGGGAATCGAAGAAAGGGCTGTCGCGCAGGTCGAGATAAAAAGGGCGACCTGTGCTCTCGAGCTCGGTTCGCAGTGCCGCCAGCGCTTCCTCTCGCCGCCCAGCCAGTGCCAGCACCGGCGAGCTCGCGTCGATGGTCAGTGCCCGATCGGGCTCCCCCTGTTTCGCCAGGAGCAGCGCTCGGTAGTAGTCACTCGTACCCGGCCGGATGGCTTCGCGCCGGTCGATGACAGACGCCGCAAGCTCGAGATCGTCGATGCGCAGCGCAAGCTCTGCATAGAAGCCCAGCGCTTCGTGATCGAGCGGCTGGAGGTCGAGTGCCTTGTCGAGGTCTCGTCGGGCGCTCTCGTACTCACCGGTCTTGAGCAGGGAAAGACCACGATTGTGCCAGTAGAAGGGGAAGAGTGGATCGAGGGCAATAGCACGATCGTTGTAAGGGATGGCCTCGTTGTAGCGACCGAAGAAGTCGTTGAGGACGCGCGCAATGAAGCCCGTGCTCAGCGCGTTGTTCGGGTTGAGCTCGACCGAACGCCTGAAGTGCTCCAATGCCTCCGCCCCGTTGCCGGTGTTCATCGGATAGCCCGCGGCGGTCATTGCCACCATCGAGTCGTCGGGAGCGAGGTCGACTGCCAGATCCGAGTAGCGCTTGCACAGCTCGAGCTGCTCCTTGTCCGCGGTCACGAAGTGACGAAAGCAGTGCGCGTAGTTGAGCGCAACGTAGCCGAGCGGATACGTGGCATCGAGCTCGATGGCACGCCGACCCAGCTGCAAGGCCGCCCTGAAGTCGGACTCGCGAAAGCCGAAGTAGTAGCTGTGGGTGTGATACATCGCCTTGATGGCACTTTCCCAGGCCTCGACGCTTTGCGCTCGATCGGTCTTCATGGCCTCGGCTTCACCACTCGTGAGGTTGATCTCCAGGGCCGTCACGATCGAGTCGGCGAGGTCGTCTTGCAGCTCGAAGATGTCGGACATCTCACGCTCGTACTCTTTGGCCCAGATCGGGAAGCCGTCCGCCACTTGAATCAGGCGCGCATTCACTCTGATGCGTTCCCCCTGTCGCCGGATGCTTCCCTCCAGGAGGTTCTCGACGCCGAGCTCCGCCCCGATCTGGCGCGCGTCCTTCTCGGTTCCCGAGTAGGCCATCGCCGAAGTCCTTGCGATCACCTTGAGATCGCGGACCTGAGCGAGGTTGCTGATGATCTGATCCGTGACCGCGCCACAGAAGTAGTCCTGCTCGGGGTCGGACGTGAGGTTCTCGAAGGGAAGCACCGCAATCGAGCCTTGCCAGCCCTGCAACCCGAAGTCGCGCGCGTCCTGAGCCTGCTGCGTGTCCGAGTCGCTCCCGAACGCAAACATCACCAGCCAGACGACCGGGGCCAGGAGCAGGAGAACCACGGCAACCTCGACCAACAACCTACGCCGAGGAATCTGGAGCGAGTGAACCCTCGAGCTGGAAGTCGTCACTTCGTCGACCAGACGAGACAAGTCGGCGTGAAGATCGCTCGCTCGCTGATAGCGCTCCCCTGGATCCTTGCGTAGCGCCCGATCCACGATCTGTTCGAGGGCCGGCGGCACAGGATGGTCCGGGCGGCTGAGCGGCTCCTGGCGCTTGTTGAGGAGCGAGTCGACCGTCTGGACGAGCTGCTGACGATCGAACGGATGCTCCCCGGAGATCATCTCGTAGAGCACCACACCGAAGCTGAACAGATCCGATCGCGTATCGAGCTCGCGACCGCGCGCCTGCTCGGGAGACATGTAGCTCAACGTTCCCGGCGTCGATCCGTCGACCGTCAGTTGGCTCAGCGTGTCGAGGCTGGAGTCATCCCCGGCCGTGGCCTCGACCTTCTTCGCGAGACCGAAGTCCATGACCTTGGCGTGGCGGTCAGGAGTCACCATGATGTTCATGGGTTTGAGATCACGATGGACGATACCCTCTCGCTGTGCGCGGGCCAGCGCCTCGCAGATCTCAGTCGCGAGTCGCAGGGCGTCCCGCAAAGGCAGCGGACCCTCGGCGAGCACCTCAGCCAGGGTCTGCCCCTCGACGTACTCCATCGCGATGAAGTGGCGACCCTGCGACTCACCAACTTCGTAGATGCTGCAGATGTAAGGGTGGTCGAGTCGCGCCGCCGAGCGAGCCTCGCGGTGAAATCTGCGCACGGCAGTCTGGGAGCGCTGCATTGACTCCGGCAGGAACTTGAGGGCTACGGGTCGATCGAGCCGGGTGTCCTGCGCCAGGTAGACCTCGCCCATGCCCCCCTGGCCTAGCGGCCGCAGGACCTCGTAGCGCCCGAACCTGCGACCCGACGGATCGGTGGATGCTCTCTTGGGCGGTCGTTGCGAGCTGACGTCAGACGTCTCAGCGTCTCGAGGGCCTGACCGGCCACCCGCGACCACCGTCGGCTTCAGTTCGCGATCCGTCACGCGCGGAACTCCCAGCCGGGCCGAAGGCCGGTCAACGGCGAGAACGGCAGTTGCGGTAGGTTGGGCTCGATCATGACAGTCCACCTGTTGGTTTGGCACGAACGGCGCGGCCACGGCCGGCACGCTTCAGGTGTCCCGTCTACCAACAGATTCAGCCTAGACAGTCTCCTGGTTACCTCTAGCGAGGTCAAGTGAGCTGCCTCGAGTGAGCGGACTCCGTAGAGGTCCAGCGTCCTCTAGGACTTCGGTTCTCTACCGTCGTCCGTCTTGAGCGTTTCACCACCTTGATCGCGCCAAGCAGAGAAGCCGCCGCCGAGATGACTCACACCATCGAGTCCCATGTCCTGGACCGCCTTGGCCGCGAGCGCCGAGCGCCAGCCGCTGGCACAGTGAAACACCAGACTCTTGCCGCTCGCAAAGATCTCACGGTGGTAGGGACTCTCGGGATCGACCCAGAACTCGAGCATTCCTCGCGGTGCGTGAATCGAGCCAGGGATGAACCCTTCTCGCTGCCGCTCCCGGATGTCCCTGATGTCGACGACGACCACGTTCGAGTCCGACGCCTTCGCCTTCAGATCGTCCACTTGAAGCGTCGTCACCTCGGCGTTCGCTTCGTCGAGCAGCTGCTTGTAGCCCTTCTTGAGCGCCATCAGTCACCTCACCCTCACTTCTGTCGTTAAGGAAGCTTCATTCGTCGAGAGGCACCGACGCCTCACCGTAGCGCAGCAGGATGGTCTCGACCCGGCCACCTACGACCGAAATGGCGTAGAGGCGGTCGTACTCCCAACGATGATCGATCTCGGTACCGGGGTCACCACCCAGCAGTCGAACCAGTTCCGGCGTCGTGTTGCTGTGTCCGGACACCAGACTCACGCCAGGTCGACTCAGCAGGTCTTCCGCTAGTCCTTGCAGGTTGGCCTGGTCGTAGATGTCGACCGTCAGCTCGAGACGCTCGGCGATCGGTTTCGCCGTCTCGCGGGTCCGATAGAGGTCGGTGCTCAAGACCCGCCGGATCTTTGCGTCCTTGAGCTGGTGACTGAGATCGTTCGCACGCAACCGCCCTCGCTGCGACAGATGAGGGTTGCGCGGCTCGTCGCTCTCGTCAGCCGCTACCGTCTCACCGTGGCGGACCAGAAAGATCAGGATGCGCTCGCCACCGTCCGCTGACTGAGCCGTACACACACCGGCGGCTAGCCACATCAGCGCGGCCGCGCAAACCAGCCACCGCGTTGTACGGCTACACGTGTTTTGCATGAGAGGAGCCTATCTCGCGGCACCCATCGGTTTCCAAGACGACTCGCGTCGAGCCACAGCAGCGAGCACGGAGCGAGCGACCACTCCCACACCAACTCCTTGGTGAAGCGCTGCCGCTATCGTCATGCGACAATCCCCTTCCTCGAGCCAAAGACATTTCCCACGGTCTCGGCCCCGCCGCCAGACCGTCTTCTCTCACTCGGAAAGGACATTCCATGAAGCTAGGCATTGGCGCCCTTGGGTTCGGACCCAAGGCCTCGATTCAAATCGACAAGATCAAACACGCGGAAAGCCTCGGCTTCGACTCCGCATGGACGGCGGAAGCCTACGGCAACGACGCCGCGACAACAGCCGCCTGGGTCCTGGCCCAGACCACGACACTCAAGGTCGGCACCTCGATCATGCAGATGCCCGCCAGAACCCCGGCCATGACCGCCATGACCGCCATGACGCTGGATCACCTCTCCGGGGGTCGCTTCCTTCTGGGGCTCGGCCCATCGGGTCCCCAGGTCATCGAGGGTTGGCACGGCGTGCCATATGGCCGCCCACTGACCCGGACTCGCGAGTACATCCAGATCATCCGCCAGATCCTGGCTCGTGAGGCCCCGCTGCAGTTTCAGGGTAAGGAATACACGATCCCGCTCACCGGCGAAGGCACGACCAACCTCGGCAAGCCCCTCAAGAGCATTCTTCACGGCAACCCGGATCTGCCGATCTACACGGCCTCGATCAGTCCGGCGGGACTGCGCTGTGCGGCCGAAGTGGCAGACGGCGTCTTCCCACTGTGGATGGATCCGGCGAAGTTCGAGGACGTGCTGCAGCCTTACCTAGAGGAAGGCTTCGCCAAATCCGACAAGCCCGGGAAGTCACTTGCTGACTTCGAGATCCTGCCCGGCGTCTCGGTCATCATCAACGACGACATCGAAGCCGCCCGCCAACCCGTCAAAGGCCAGCTGGCGCTCTACATCGGGGGCATGGGCGCCCGCGACAAGAACTTCTACAACGACTACGCGAAACGCATGGGCTACGAAGAGGCTGCCGGCAAGATCCAGGACTTCTTCTTGTCCGGCAAGCGTGAAGAGGCAGCTGCCGCCGTTCCCGACAGCCTGGTCGACGCGATGCACCTCGTCGGTCCCAAGGACCACATTCGTGACCGGTTGCAGGCCTGGAAAGAGGCCGGCAAAAAGGGATACGTGACGAGCATGAACATCAACACGGCCCAGCCGGAAGCGCTGGAGCTTCTCGCCGAAGAGCTTCTCTGACCGCTGCCCCTCTAGAGGAGGCCTGGGAGTCCAGCGAGGCGGCCGGACCACGTCCGACCCGTGGGGCACCGACCGCTTCGCTTCCGGTCTCGTCAGGCCAGGTATTCCTCGGCAAAAGCCTGGATACCAGCTGCCGGTCCTTCGTCACTCATGATCGCGGGCAGCGGAACGGTGAGCCTCTCGACGCCGAGGTCGCGGTAGGCTTCGAGGCCGTCGCGACCGCCCATCGCGGGCGCCCACATCGCTGTGATCTCGACCGTGTCGCGGCTGCGGCCCTCGGCAGCGCACGCCTCGTCCAGAGCAGGCAGCATCTTGGCCAGCGACGCAGCATCCTGCGTCGGCGCGTACCAGCCCTGGCCGTACTTGGCGATGCGTTGGAACACCTTCCCCGTAGCACCACCGATGATCACCGGTAGAGGATCCTGGACCGGAAGCGGATAACTCTTGAAACCGGACCAGTCGAGGAAGTCACTCTTGTGCTCGACGGTCTCACCCGACCAGAGCTTGCGCATCCCCTGGATGTAGTCATCGAAGCGCGCACCGCGTCGCTCGAACGGTACGTTGAGTGCCGCAAACTCCTCACGAAGCCAGCCGATCCCCACGCCCAGCATGAATCTGCCTTTCGAAACGATGTCGAGACTCGCCGACTGCTTGGCCAGGTAGATCGGGTTGGTCTGCGGAAGAATGTTGACCCCGGTGGCCAGACGCACGGTCTTCGTGTGGGCGGCCACAGTCGTGAGCGCGATCAGCGGGTCGACAAACGGGGTCTCCGGAGTTGCGGGCATCTTCCCCGACTGGTCATAGGGGTACTTCGAGGCGTAGTCGACCGGCACGATGGCGTGCTCGAACGTCCACAGAGATTCGAAACCAACACTCTCTGCAAGCTGAGCGAGGCCGACGATGGCCTCGACGCTGTCGACACCGACGTTCACGGGGATCAAACCAATTTTCATGGGGTCTCCAGTTGTCCGGATCTCGAGAGACGAACGCGTCGCGCGTCCGCTATTGGGGTCGCGCGCATCGTAGCCCGAGCCAGCTCGATTAGAAACCGCGCCACGTCAGGCCTCCCTGTCTCGAGCGCCTTTCCTGTCCCGAAAAGGGTCTACGACCCGGACTCCTGGCCCCCGCTCGATTCCGACAGGGCGTAGAGGAACTTCTCGCCGCGTAGAAACAGAGTGTCTCCGGCAATCGCTGCAGACGCGTTGAACGTGTCGTCCAGCTGATTGAGAGCCAGAGGACGGGGATCGTCGTGGGTGATCACGATCGTCTGTCCCATCCTGTCGGTCACGTAGATGCGACCGTCGGCGGCTACGGGCGATGCGTAGATGTTGCGGAGCCCGCCCAGACGAAACGGGCCCAGCTCTTCTGCCCCCGTCGGGCCGTGCACTCTCGAGAGGATGCCCTGATAGTGGCGCAGGAAGTACAGAGTGTCGCGGTAGAGGAGCGGTGACGGCACATACGGCGTCCCGCGCCTCCGGATCCACACCAGATTGTCGGTCTCGGAGATGTCACCTCTGGCACCGTCGAGACGAATCGCAAGTAACGCACGCTTCTCGTAGCTGCTGCCCGCGTAGACCATGCCGTTGGCACTCACCGGCGACGCCACGATATTGGCTGACAGCCCACCGCACTCCCAGACAACCGATCCCGTGGCCAGGTCGTAACCTCGGACTCGACCCGTTCCCGCGACGACGAGCTGCCTACGACCGTCGTGCTCGACGACGATCGGCGTTGCCCACGACGTCACTTCGTCGCGTTCGACCCGCCAGCGCTCACGGCCCGTCTGACGGTCGAACGCAACCACGAACGACTGACCCTCGTGATCCCAGTTGACCACCAGGGTGTCACCTGAGAGGACTGGCGAACTGCCTTCTCCGTGACCGTGCTTGGAGCGCATTTGCCCCAGGTCTTTGCTCCACTGGAGCTCGCCGTCCAGGCTGAGCGCGTGAAGACCATAGGAGCCGAAGAAGGCAAACAGCAGGCCACCGTCGGTCACGGGTGAGGCCGATGCAAGACTGCCGGTATAGTGCCCACCCTCGTGCGGGAGCGCCGTTCGTACGGTCCTACGCCACAACTCGCGACCATCCTGCCGGTCGAGCGCAAGCACGACGAAGTCGAACCTGGACGAGACGGGGAGGTTGTCGTGTGCACCTGGCGAATCGCTCGGGCGCGGGGGAAAGGGATCCCCCGTCTCGATGGCGGTCGTCAAGAAGACACGCTCGCCCCAGATGATCGGCGTCGAGTGCCCTCGACCAGGCAGCGCGACCTTGAACCTGACGTTCTCGTCCTCGGCCCAGCTCACTGGAGGGCTGGCACCTGGCGCTTCGCCGGTAGCGAGGGGACCACGCCACTGCGGCCACGATCCCGAGCCTGGCTCGACTCCGTCCGTCAGCGCGAGCGACAGCGCTGTGGAGGCACCGAGCGCTACGGCAATCACCGTCGCGAGAACTCCCACGAGTCTCCTCGACGAAGCGCACGGACGCCATGCGGTCTCCGGCTCGTCGCCCACTCTCAAAAGGACGACCCCGGCTCCTGCAGAAAGGCCAGCTCCTCGGGGCTCGACTCGCGCCCTAGGATCTCGTTGCGGTGCGGGTAGCGACCAAAACGCTCGACGATCACGAAGTGCCGGCGTCCGAAATCGAGTGTCTGTTCGGCAACGGGACGATACTCAGGGTGAGCCAGCTCGGCGTGCCTCGCAAAGGCGCCCATGCCCATGTGCTGCTCACTCATGCGCTCGCTGTGCATCAGCGGCATATAGAGGAACTTGCGCTCGTCACCGTCGAGCTCCAGGTCGTGTCCGAGATCGATGCCCTCGCGGGTCAAACGAGCTCCCTCGAAGTCAGCGGCAAACATGTCGGCCGTTCCCCTGAACATGTTTCGACTGAACTGATCCAACACGATCACCAGAGCCAAGCGTCCCCGGGCGGTCGAGGCCCAGCCGGCGAGAGCTCCAGCCATGGCGCGACCTCTCAGGTCGGCAAAACGCTCCCGAATCGACTGGTCCAGTTCATCCGACGAGCTCCACCAGAGCTTGCTGCGTTCTTCGCTGGCGCGGCCGCTCTCGTCCAGCGGACCGATCCAGAACTCCAGCACCTCTTCCGCCGCACTCGCTAGATCACCCATGATGCCCTCTTCGATCTCACTTCGTTCTCGACGCGTTCTGACACGACGAGCAGATTCTTACACCCGCCACATCCGCTAGACGAACCCCTCCGAAGACCAGGGCACATCACGGGAAACGGCGGCCGACGCACTCGACAGAGTTGGCAAGAAGAGCCTCCACCGTGTTCTTCAATAGTCAGAACGACAACCCCCTAACCCAAACCTCCCCCAGCCAAAAGGCGCTAGCCACCCCACGGCGGCACCGCTTCGAAGGCTGTGACACATCAAAGGAAAACTCCATGAAGTACTCCACGAAGTCCGCCCTCTTCCTCAGCGTCCTCCTCATCTTCTCGAGCCTGGCCTTCGCCAGCAGCGACACCAGCAAGTCTCACGACATCGTCGACACTGCCGTCGCCGCCGGTAGCTTCGAGACCCTCGTCACCGCGGTCAAGGCCGCTGGACTCGTCGACACGCTCAAGAGCGAGGGTCCTTTCACTGTTTTCGCGCCGACTGACGAGGCTTTCGCCAAGCTTCCCGAGGGCACCATCGAAGCTCTTCTCGAGGACACCGACAAGCTCGCCAAGATCCTCACTTACCACGTCGTCGCCGGTAAGGTCATGGCATCCGACGTCGCAGGCATCGATTCCGCCAAGACGGTCCAGGGTGGCAAGCTAGCTATCGATTCCTCCAGCGGAGTGAAGATCAACGACGCCACCGTCATCAAGGCTGACATCGAGACTTCGAACGGCGTGATCCACGTGATCGACACCGTCCTCCTCCCCTAAACCCATCTCGCTGGACGAGACGGTTCACCGACCGCGAGCGCCGGTGAAGCAGCAAGGCCGAGCGGATTGATCCGCTC
Source organism: Thermoanaerobaculia bacterium (assembly GCA_028285365.1). GTDB lineage: Bacteria > Acidobacteriota > Thermoanaerobaculia > Multivoradales > Multivoraceae > JANQPS01. Next base: position 13,618 of record JANQPS010000719.1, read on the forward strand.
GGCCTTTTCTTTGTCGAGCTCTCTTCTGTCGAGACCGCGCGACCCCGAGGTGGCTTCGGTTCCGCGGCGAGCGCGAACGACTACTCGGCAGCCCCGGTCGAGTCCTCGAGCTTGGCACGAACCCGTCCCAGACCGCGACGGATGTAGGTCTTCACCGTGCCCAGCGGGGTATCGGTGGCGTTCGCGATCTCCGAATGGGAGTAGCCCTGGTACACCGACATCAAGATGACTCGACGCTCCCGCGGATCGAGCTCTTTCATCGCTTCGTGCGCAAGTGACGCCTCCGCCGAGTACTCGACAGCCTGTCCGCTATCGACCTGCCCCAGCAGGTCGTCGGCACTCAGTTCCTCGGTGTCGAGCCGTCGCTCCGAACGGCGATGGCGATCGATGAGTCGGCGACGAGCGATCATTCCGACGAAGGTGCTCTCGGAAGCCACCGAAGGATTGAAGCGGGCCGCGTTGCGCCAGATCTCCAGAAAGACGTCTTGGACAGCGTCTTCTACGTCAGCCCCGGCTTGACGCCTCGCCAGCCACCAGACGAGGCGCTTGTAGCGCTCGATGAACTCCTCGACGGCGCTCGCGTCACCAGCTGCAATTTTCGGCAGCAGTGGGGCTTCGTCACTCTTGGTCATGATTCGGCACCCGTCTCTAGACCT
>JANQPS010000731.1 GCA_028285365.1 Thermoanaerobaculia bacterium
CGGTCGACCTCGGCTGCGGAAGCGGCTACTACGCCCGCCGCATGGCTAGAGAAGTCGGTCCGGAGGGCCGGGTCCTGTGTGTAGACATTCAGCCTGAGATGTTGCAGATCGCATCCAGACTTGCCGAGAACGAGAGCCTCGACAACATCGAGACCCGTCTCAACACGATCACCGACACGAAGCTCGAACCTGCCAGCGCCGATCTCATCCTTCTGGTCGACGTCTACCACGAGTTCAGTCACCCTGAGGAGATGCTCGCGAGCATTCGACGGTCCCTCAAGCCTGACGGCATCGCGGCACTCGTCGAATTCAGGCTCGAGGGTGAAAGTGCTCGCTTCATCAAGCGCGATCACCGCATGTCCGTCAAGCAGGTGAAGAAAGAGTGGCTGCCCGCTGGCTTCGAACTGGTCGAGCTCGTCGAGTCTCTACCATCTCAGCACCTCTTTCTCTTCCGGGCCAAATGACCGCAGAACCGCCGACCGTCGCAGCGAGAGGTCATCGGTCCGGCTGACCTGAGCGCCGGTCGCAGACAACTGTGACCAGCCCGCGATACCCGGCCGCTGGCGGGCACGACGACGACGGGCTCATGGCGCGACTCTGCCTTGGGGAACGAAGGCGTCACCACGCCCGGCGGTCCTGACAATCGCTGACCTGGTCGGTGAACCGATGAACGGTGATTGGGCCGATCAGGCCCCGTCAGTCGAGAGGCACAAAACCATACGTTGACACGAGGATCAGCTTCGACTCCTCCGCTGGCGGACGAGTCATGCTTCGTCTCGTTCGGCGAGTTAGGCGAGTTAGGCGACGAGTCTAGGCCCGCACCGGGGTCGCCATGCTCCAGGCTAGCCGATGGGCGGCTTGCCATTGACGCATGACCTCTTTGAACTCTTCCTGAGCCCTCGCGAGCTCGGCACCGAGCTGCTTCATGCGTTCACGACGCTCACGGCGTCGCGCCTTGAGCAACGAGGAACGCTCGCTGAGCAGTGTCCGCACTCGCAGGTGCTGCTTCTCGAGCCGGTCTTCGAGATCCTGCATGAGCTCGACGACGTGGTCGCTCAGTTGAGTCTGGCCCTCGCTGATTCGCGCCTCGAGTCGGCGGCGCTTCTCCGCCATCACGGCCATTCGAATCGTCTCGCGCGGAATCCGACGAAGTCCCCACGTCAGCCCGACCTTGCTCAGTGACCAGATCACCCACTTGCTCGGATCCCAGTGCCACTTCTTGATGCCGTTGCGGTAGTCGGTCTGAAACGCGTGGTGGTAGTTGTGGTACCCCTCTCCGAACGTGAACAGCGAGATCAAGGTGCTATCGCGAGCACTGCTGTCGGAGTCGTAGGGCCGAGTTCCGATCATGTGCGCGAGTGAGTTGATGAAAAACGTAGCGTGCTGAAGGACGACGATCCTCGTGCAGCCACCAAACAAGAAGCCGCCGAGAATGCCGACCAACAGAGGAGTACCCGCCAGCTGACTCCACAGTGCGCCGAGCGCCATCGGCAAGAGGAAGCCGACCACGATTGCGGTCCTGACGTAGGTGTTGTGCTGGAACATGACGATGCGGTCGCGCCGCAGGTCCGGGACGTTGTCGCGCTTGAGCCGCGGATTGACCCGCACCAGCAGCCACCCGATATGCGCCCAGAGGAAACCGCGCTTGATGCTGTGGGGATCGTGAGGATCACCGTCGAGGTCGGTGTACTTGTGGTGATAGCGGTGCTCGGAAGACCAGTCGAGGATCGACATCTGAAAAGCCGCGGCGCCAAAGAGCGCCACAAACAGGCGCACCGGCCAGGCCGCGTTGAAGGCCCGATGAGAGAACAGTCGGTGATAGCCAACCGTGATGCTCATTCCCGACATCGCGAAGAACGACAGGAAGAGAGTGAGCTCCATCCAACCCACACCAAACTTCCAGACGTAGAGCGGCGTTGCGATCAGAGCGACCACTAGGGTGGCGATCAAGAAGATGGACGTCACCCAATTGATCGACTCGATCTCGAGGTCCGCTTCACGTCGGGATCCTCTGGTCTGCGCGTTCTCTGAGGTCGTCAGCACGGGAGAAACTCCTAAACCTTTGGGGGCAGAGTGATCGGAATCGTCGCGACTGGCAGCAAGACCCCAGGGCGACGCGATCTGAATCAGACTCCTTCGTGGCCTGTCCGGCCCGCTTCACACCTCGCCCGACAGAGCCACACTCGGTCACTCCACCGCACCCGATGTTTTCGCGAACCACTTCCAAGAACCGATGCTGAACGCATGCATGGCCTCGACCCCAAGTCTCAACCGCATGTCTCGAGGACTGTTTCTCGAAGACGGTGTCTCGAGGACGGTGTCTCGACCGCTGGGCCCGAGACCAAGATGACTCAGGGCTCTATCCGGCACGCTCCAGCAGGACTGAAGCTAGCACATCCCCGGCACTCAGGAAGGCCCGGGAGGGTCTGCACCACGCCCTTTTCCGGGAGGGTCAACGCATCCGCGCTCCGGCGTCAGCCTGTGGCCGAGTCACACCAAGCCGGCGCGACACAATCCAGTCCGACACTCGCCAATCGCGGGGGCAAACCGCTACGTCGGAGATCGTCGAGCGCCCACTCCTGCCTCGAGCACCATCTCAGCCAGTTCTCCGAGTGAGCGCACGACCAGATCGGCCTTCACGTCCGTCCTTGCCGCCGGTGTCGCCCCCCCGTTCGCACTGTGCGTGGCACCGCTCCCCCTTCGATCGACCCAGACGGTCCGCAGCCCCAATTCGGACGCAGGCTCGATGTCGTGGTAGCGACTCTGCGCTACGTGGACCAGCCGAGAGGCGGAGATCCCACGCTCATCGAGGCGCTCCAGGAGAAACTCGAAGTTGCGCCGATCCGGCTTGTAGCTGCCGATCGTCTGCGCAGTGCACAGTAGATCAAATGGATTCCCGAGCCGCTGGACACTGGCTGCGAGCGACGCATTGTCGATGTTCGAGAGCACCGCCAGGTCGTAGTGCTCGCCGAGCACACCGAGCGCGCCCTCGCTGTCAGCGAACGCAGGCCAATCGGCCACCGAGCTCGCAAAACTGGTGATCTCCGGCTCGAGCGGCTCGCATTCAGCCTCTCCGCCCAACCTGCGAAGGGTCTCCGCGAGAACTCGCGGATAAGCGAGGGTCGGCGACTCCGACTGGACCACGGTCTCGTGCCGCGCAAACAGCACGAGCAGCGCCTCGTCTTCGAGCCCCGCTCGCCTCATCCAGGGTCCTGCGGCTTCGACGATGCCAGTCTCCCAATCGATCAGGGTCCCATAGCAGTCGAAGCTCAGTGCCTCCACGCCGGATCTCCAGTCGATAGCCATAACGCAGCCTTTCGATCGCGGGACTTGCTGGCAATCCCGCGCTTCGTTCTTTTGTAGCCTTCAGAGCCCTGCCGGAGACTCGACCGTCCAGTAGCCTCTTGGACCGAGCCATCCGCACGATCGTGCCCTCTAGGGCTTCTTAGCGTAGCCTTTGAGGGCAGGTAGCGCTGAATCAGGACTGGTTCCCAAGCCCCAGAACCACGTGACTCCCCTCATCGCAGTCCCCTCCTCGACGCGCCGAAGGACCGGCACAAGAGTCGGTCAAAGAGGTGCGACCGCAGCAGCGATCACGCGATGCCTGCGCGATCGCTTCGCCGCTTTGCAGTCAGGACATGACTGAGCACCAGCGAGAACGACGCACGGATCTACCTCCCGCGCCACCCGAGCCTGGAGCGGCGACACTGGATCGGGGAGAGCTCGCGACGACGAGCGACCTCGAGGCACGCCACACGTGGCCGGTCCGCGGCCTGTGGCTGCTGCTGGTCCTCTTCGCGCTTGCCTTGGCCGTTCTGGGTTTGCCGCCACGAATCGACGAGTTGTCGGCCCCCTGCCATCCCGGAGAGGAGTGCCTCCCCGACCAGATCGCCGCGTATCAGGCGGACAACCTGGCGCGAGTCGGCCTGACACCCAGACAGATCTTCACCTACCTGGAAGTCATCGCACTGCTCAATGTCGCGCTGTGCACACTCGTCGCCTACATGATCTTCTGGCGGAGACCA
>JANQPS010000756.1 GCA_028285365.1 Thermoanaerobaculia bacterium
CAGAGCCAGGACGATGCCGGTGACGGCTCCGCCGATCAGCATGCCGATGCCGATCGGACGAAACAGGGTCAGTCGCAGGTGGGTGGCGATGCCGGTGTCGAGAGTGGACGGGTCCGGCAAGAGGCCACGCGCGGAGAGCAGCGGAGCGAGGAACCAGTAGCAGACGTAGCCTCCGATGACGAAGAAGAATCCGCCCCGTCCGGCCAGATAGGCAACTCCGATGGTCAAGAGTGACAGGTACCAGATCCCGTTCATGTACTCGGGCAAACCGATCAGTGCGCCGAGGTTCCAGTCCTGTACCCCGCTCGCGAGCGAGATGTAGTGGACGATCGCACTGACGAGTCCCGCGCCGAGGAGGAGCTGGGCCTTCTTGATTCCGGCTCCCGGTGACTTGAGGATCGCAGCCGTGGCGATGCCGCCGGGATAGGCCAGGCGATCGAAGTCGATCATCTGCTTCCTGAGAGGAATGATGAAGGCGATACCGAGGAAGCCACCGGCGATACAGGCGAGGACGAGCAGCGGGCGGCTGAAGTCTTCGTAACCGAGGATGAAGATCGCCGGTACCGAGAACATCATGCCCGACGACGCACCGTTGACGGCGCTGGCGATGGTCTGATTGATGTTGTTCTCGATGATGCTGCGGCGGCGCATGATGCCGCGCAAGACACCGAAGCCGAGGATGGCGGCCAGCTCCGAGCCCTCGATCGAGAACCCGAGCATCAGGCTCAGATAGCCGATCGACAGAGCGATGAGGATGCCGATACCCCAGCCGACGAAGATCGCGGCCCAGGTGATTTCGGGATAGGGCCGGCCACCATGGCCAGGGGAACTGGGGCTAGCTGTCGTCGCGTCTGTTGCCATTGGGTTCTTGCTGTACTCGATGGAGAAGAGGAGCCGCGGCAGGATGCGGAGCCTGGTCGGCTGCTAGCCGATCCCGAGTTTGCTCAGGTGGCTCAGCTGGAACGAACTGTTCGGGTAGAGCCCCAATATAAGTGGAGACGAGTCCTCCCGACAAGCTCCAGTCATGGGGTCTGCAACTGGATCGTGGAGCTCGACGCTGTCGAACCATGTGATCCTCAGATGCGTATCTCGAGGGACACGAGACTTGCTTGACGACCGCGAGGTTCGGTGCTCCCGAACCGGCCGACCGCGCTGAAATGTCGTCGGCCCCTGGTCGTTGGATGAGCAGGTCGGAGCACGCTATTCTCGGGCCCCCCGCAATGAGCACCTCGGAACGTCCTCAAGAACCATTCTTCCGCGAGCCAGAGGATCGCAAGTCCCCCCGCCGGGTGAAGGTCAGCATGGCGCTGCGCTTCTACGATGAGGTGCTAGGGCTCGATCATCTGCACTACGGCCTGTGGCAGGGAGAGCCTCCGACCCTCGAAGGGCTGAGAGTCGCTCAGCTCCGCTACGAAGACCGACTGCTGAGTCTGATTCCGCCCGGAGTCCACAGCATCCTCGACGTCGGAACTGGCACCGGGATCACCAGCGCTCGCCTGGAGACCGAGGGCTTCGAAGTCGAGGGTCTCTCACCTGATCCGCACCAACGGGATCTGTTCCTTAGACGTCTGGATGCGCCCTTTCACCTGGGACGGTTCCAGGAGTTCGAGTCGGCTCGCTCCTACGATCTCGTCTTGATGAGCGAGTCGGCTCAGTACATCTGGATCGACGATCTCTTCGACTCGGTCAGGAGTGTCATAGACGACGGCTACTGGCTGCTCGCCGACTACTTCGTCGCTCCAGGTGCTGACGTCGACCGCAATCGGGGACACGACCTCGATGTCTTTCGAGAGAAAGCCGCGGCTGCGGGATTCGAGCTGGAGCACGAAGAGGACGTCACTGAGCAGGTCCTACCGACGCTCCAGCTCGGCCAGTCGCTACTCGACACGTACATCAAACCATCGTTACAGCTCGGGCGCGATCTGCTCTCCGAGCGACGTCCCTGGCTCTTTCGGATCGGCCGTGTTTTTGCCTCGCGTCGATTGAATCGAGAGTTGACGCGACTGGAGACCGAGGTGGATCCTGTCGACTTCGCTCAGACTCGTCGCTACGTGATTCTTCGCTATCGGGTTCCGGCAAAGGTCTGAGCAGGTCGCTCAGCTACGCACGGCCAGGATCACGGCCTCCGTCTCGAGAAACATGAGCCGGCCGGCTTGGAGCCTGGGTCTGAGCCACTGTGAGAGTGGTCCCTTGACGACGAGCCGCTTGTGCAGTTCTTGACGGGTCGGGTCGTCGAGATGGGGACGATTGATCCAGTTCCCGAACTCGATGGGCTTTCGGAGAGTCTCGGCGAGCTCGACCTTGAAGCCGGCGGTGTCGAGCGATGCCAGGAGCTCGGCAATGGAAGCGCACCGAACGTGGCTCGGATCACGAAGCTTCTCCCATTGGTTGTAAGCCGCCGCGGTTTCGGTGTTGTCGGGGGCTATGTTGTCGACGTAAACGAGCGAGCCCCCAGGTTCGAGCACTCTGGCGACTTCCGTCAGGAAGAGGCTGACGCTTTCGAAGTGATGTGGCGCAATGCGAACGGTGACTCCGGCGAGGCTGGCGCTCGCGAGAGGCAGGGTCTCGGCTCGACACCGCAGAATCGGCACATTCTCGACTCCGCGCTCGTCGCGGAGGTTGCGTGCGGTGCGCAACATGCCGAACGTCAGGTCCGAAGCGATAGCGATCCTGGCTTTTCCGGCAACGGCCAGCGCGGTGTGACCGGCACCGGTGGCAACGTCGAGGATGGCGCCGGTGCCACTCTGGATCAGCTCCGCAGCGCGCTTGAGTGACGTGCTCTTCGCGTGCGGTGCGCTCTTGCGGTAGTACTCCGAATCCTGCCCGAAAGACTCGCGCACCCGCTCCTTCTGATCCTCGGGCTGGCTCGACATCCCGCAATTCTCTCACGAGCCAGCTCGCGCGCACCGTAGCGGCGACGCTCTCGTGCGGAAGGCACTCTCGCGGTAGCCGACGCCAGGCGGAATTCTGTAGCCGATCCTCGATGACCTGCTGAGGCGATCTAGCGCTCGAGAACCAGCCGCGTGCTCGTGCTCCACTTTCCGTCGGTGGAGACGGACTCCTCGATGACGATCTGGCCATCGTCGATTTGCCACGAGCGGCGCGCAGGAGTGATCTCCTCACCAAAGACCGGGTTTCGGTTCATGATCAGTGCGGCGTCCCTTTCAGGTCCGTAGTAGACCCTCATCGCCGAGCTGGGAAAGCTGTCGAGGACGGTCTCTTCGAAGACCGAGGCATAGGTGTTCCAGGTCAGTTGATGGAAGCTCTGGAAAGGGCGTCCATCGACGGTGGCACTGACGAGGGCCAGGATCACACAGCCCTCGAGCACCGGGTAGCCGGTCACGGTGGCTGGCGACTCGCTCCAATCTTGGCCTTGGCGCGTCGTCAGGGTGCCGGTCAGGGTGCCAGTCAGGTCTCGGAACTTGTCGAACTGCTCGAGCGTGCACCACTGCCCCTGACCCTGGGTATGTCCCGCGCCCCCCTCGGCTGGGAGCAGCGCGTGCTGCGCTGTGCGCGAGAACTCCATGCGCCATCCGTGTCTCCAGGTCTCGCCGCCATCGTCCGAGAAGGAGTCGTCCCAGCGGAGGCTGGTCGGAGTGATGTCGTTGAAGCTGTAGCGCGAAATGAGTGTTCCGCCGTCTTGAGTGGGTCGCTCGGAGTAGAAGTCTCCTCGCCCGTGGCGGAACGTGCCGGAGAGTCCGTTGCTTCCAGAGCGGTTCTGACCTGGCCAGTTGAGCCACAGTAACCACTTGTCTTGTGCGGTATCGAAGTAGCGCAGTGAGAGACCCTTGATCGGATCCGAGTTCCAGAGCTCCAGAACCGCTTTGCCATGGAGTATCGGATAGATCTCGGCTCGTGCCGAGACGCTCGCCTCGGGCCACTCTCCGTCGCGCTTGATGCGAAGATTCACGTCCCACTGACCCAGCCAGAAGTCGAACTGCCGGGCTTCGGCTGGCAGTGCAGGATCGTAGGGGGTGAAGCACCGCGTTCGGGCGACTCCTTCGAGCCAGGTCGCGCCGTCATCGAACGAACGGTCCTTGCGCCACCTCCAGGAACCGTCGGTGATCTCGTAGAACGTGTTGCGATCGATGTAGCGACGGCCGCGAGCGTCGGTACCCTCCCCGGTCATCACCATGGTGTCGTTGACCTGCTCGGCCTGGAAGTCTTGCCACTGGAGCGTGCCAGCTCCCAGCCAGCGGTTGTCCCAGAGTTTGGTTTCGGGATTGAAAGAGCGAATGTTGACGCCTGGCCGGGCTCCGGCAGCCAAAGGTTGCCAGACGTCCTCGATGGCCCAACCGTCGAGAACGTAGCGTCCGGTCCACGTAGCCTTCGACGGCTGCTGCATGTTGCCGTCGGGACCCATGCGCGTGATCTCACAGTGCCACTCGCCGATCAGGAAGTCGAACTGGGCAGTTTGCGGCGGCGCGTCAGGGGAGAGCGCGCCAAAACCCTGTTTGGTCGAGTCGGTGACGGTCGCACTGAAGGCGAGCGACGCGCTCGAGAGCAGACTGAGGTTGAGCAGGAATACCTTCAAAGAGCTCTTCATGGAGCCTCCAACCCGGGCGTCGGGATTTGGGGCCTGGATAGTCGAGACTTCGAGATATCCGGGTCCTGGAGATTGCTGGAGTCGTGAGATGTCTGGATTCGGCTACGTCGGGTCGTCGAGCAGGTTGCAAGCTGATGTTGATGGTTGCTTGGCCAGGTCGAACCTCTCAGGTCCCGAGGCATCTGAGTCTGCGCGACCGGAAGTGGCTCTGGGCCGAGCGCTCACGGGTCAGGTTTGAAGGGTGTTGAAGGAGGGGCGAGTCGATGTTGCGTCACCTGAAGTCGTGGCTCGGGATCCTGGTGAGTTGATCGAGTGGCCAGAAACGATCGCCCTTGAGCGATACCGAACCGTCCTTCTTCTGCAGGATGCCTTCGACGATCAGTCCCGCGGATCCCACGATCGTGGTCCGATGTTTCTTGAGCTCGTCCGGCATCACCACTGCCTGACACATTCCCGACTCGTCTTCGAGTGTGAGAAAGAGGAGCCCGCGTGCAGTGCCGGGGCGCTGACGGACGATGACGGAACCGGCTGTTCGAGCGCGCCTGTTGGCAGGCTGACGAGCGAGCTCGCCAGCCGGGGTGACTCCACGGCGCTCGAGCTCGGCTCGGTAGTACTGCATGGGGTGAGGTCCGGTCGTCATGTCGGTGACGTCGAAGTCGGCTTGAGTCTCTTCGAAGCGCTCCATCTCCGGTAGCGGTGAGGGAGCTCGGTCGGCTAGCTCGCGCAAGAGTGGTCCTCGTTGGCGGGTGGCTCGTGCGACCTGCCATAGAGCCTGCCGCCGCGACAAAGGGGCCGAGTCCGAGCTGGCGAGTGAGCCGAGGGCGCCGATCTCGGCGAGGCGGCTGGCTTCTTCTTCGCGTAGGCCGCAGCGATCGACCAGATCGTCGACTGTCCGAAACCGCGATCGGGCCTGTTCGTGCTCGATGAGCTCTCCCGCTTCTTTGCGCAGTCCCTTGACGAAGCGCAGGCCAATCCGGATTCCTCCAGGACGATGACGTCGGGTGGTGTCCCGGTCGTCGGGCGTTTGCCACCGACACGTCCAGCCGGAGCAGTTGACATCGATCGGCAGGACCGCAACGCCGTCTCGCTGTGCCTCCTTGATCAGGGTGGCCGGGTGATAAAAGCCCATGGGCCAAGCGTTGAGCAGCGACAAGAAGAATGCCGTCGGGTGATGACACTTCAGAAAGGCACTGGCGTAGGCGATGAGCGCAAAGCTGGCAGCGTGGGATTCCGGAAACCCATAAAGAGCAAACGAGGTGATGGCTTGGAGAATCTCTTGCTGGCCGTCGTCACTGATGCCGCGCTCGCGCATGCCGGCGAGTAGACGCTCTTCGATGTCCGCCATGCGTTCCATCGAGCGTTTGAATCCCATGGCGCGGCGCAGTTCTTCGGCTTCGCCACCACTGAAGCCAGCGGCCGTCATGGCGAGCTTGAGGATCTGCTCCTGGAACACCGGCACCCCCAGGGTGCGCTCGAGGATCGGGGTCAGGCTCGGGTGGGGATAGGTGACCTCCTGCCGCCCCATGCGTCGCTCGAAGTAAGGATGGGTGATCTTGCCGACGATCGGTCCAGGTCTGATGATGGCGACCTGAATGACCAGATCGTAGAACTTGCGCGGAGCGTTGCGCGGCAACGACGCCATTTGAGCCCGACTCTCGACCTGGAAGACACCGACGGTGTCGGCTCTTCTCAGCATTTCGTAGACCTTCGGATCGTCGGGCGGCAGGTGAGCGAGGTCGAGCGGAATCCCCTCGTGAAGTGAAATGAGCGGGACCGCCTCTTCCAGCGCGTTGAGCATTCCCAAGCCCAGAAGATCGACCTTGATGATCCCGAGGTCGGCACAATCGTCTTTGTCCCACTGGACGATCACCCGGTTCTCCATCGCCGCGGGCTCGAGCGGGACGACTTCGTCGAGTCGCCCCGCGCACATGACCATGCCCCCCGAGTGTTGACCGAGGTGACGAGGATGGTTCTGCATCTTCCGCCACATCTCGAGAAACAACTGCATGCGTCGGTCTTCGGGGTCGAAGCCCAGGGTGCGGACTTCTTCGTACAGAGACTGGTCGTCGCCGCGTTTGATGTCGTAGTGCCAGCTGCCGAGACGTTTGGCGAGCTTGTCGACCTGATCGGTCGAGTAGCCGAGGACCTTGGCCACCTCGCGTGCCGCCATGCGGTCGCGATACGTGATGACGTTGGCCGTCATGGCAGCGCCGTACTGACCGTAGCGCCGGTAGACGTACTGGATGACCTTCTCGCGCTGGTCTCCCGACGGCAAGTCGAGGTCGATGTCTGGCCACTCACCTCGCTCCTCTGAGAGAAAACGCTCGAAGAGGAGATCCATCTTCACGGGATCGACTGCCGTGATGCGGAGCGCGTAGCAGACCGCGCTGTTTGCCGCGGAGCCACGCCCCTGAGCGAGGATTCGATTTTCGATGCAGAACCGAACGATGTCCCAGACGATCAGGAAGTAGCCCGCGAGCTCCAGCTTCTCGATGAGATTGAGCTCGTGCTCGAGCTGCGCCTGCGCCTTGGCCGTCAGAGGGCGAAAGCGCGAGCGCGCACCGTTCCAGGTGAGCTTGCGCAGGTACGACATGGCCGTCTCGCCTTCCGGAAGCGGGTAGTCGGGGAATCGGTAGCCGAGATTGTCGAGCGTGAAATCGAGCTGGTCGGCGAGCTCGACCGAATGATCGATGGCGCGTGGTAGATCGTCGAACAGCTCGCACATCTCGCGAGCAGAGTGCAGATGTCGCTCTCTGGTCTCGAGTAGCAGCGAACCGGCGCGGTCGAGTTGAGTGTGCTCGCGGACACAGGTCATGACGTCGAAGAGCGGCTTGTCGTGTGCGCGAGCGTGTCGGATGCCGCCGGTAGCCAGCAGCGGCATGGACAAGCGTCTTGCCAGGTCGACGAGAGCGCGATTGCG
>JANQPS010000761.1 GCA_028285365.1 Thermoanaerobaculia bacterium
GAGAGCCAACTCCGAGGTCGCTGACACGCTCTGGGTGCCGCTCGATCGTCTGCTCGACCCGCAGCGAGTGATCGACTATCGCTACCCGCCCTACCCGACCGAGAGCTTCCGAGGAATCCAGCTCGATGATCGTCGAGTTCTCTGGGGACTGACGCTGCGACTCGTGGAGGGTTTTCTCGAGCGGCTCGCGTCGGACGCCGACTAGTCCGCCAGCCCCGCGTAGCGACCGCGATAGAACAGCAGCGGGCTGCCGCTCTCTGAAGCGTCCCCGTCGATCACTTCACCGATAACGATGTCGTGATCACCGCCGTCCAGGCACTGCGCCAGTCGGCAATCCAGGTGCGCCAAGGCACCATCGAGTCGCACGAGACCGTTCGGGGTCGTGGAAAAAGCGGCGCCCCGCATCTGGCCGTCCTCCGGATCCTGCGACTTCGCGAATCGATTCGAGAGGTCCTCCTGATCAGCCTGGAGAACGCTGACTCCGAAGGCTCCGGCACTCTTGATCTGCTGCAGGCAGGTACCCGACTTCCCCACGCACACCAGCACTTGAAGCGGCTCTAGAGACAATGACGTGAACGCGTTGGCCGTCATACCGTGCAGCTGCCCATCGACGTTGGTCGTCACCACCGTAACGCCGGTCGCGAAACACCCGACGATCTGCCGGAATCGTGAACTATCCATCAGATCAGGCCAGAGCAGAACAGATCAGAGAATCAGATCAGAGGAAGGGAGAGGCAGGGGCGGGTCAGCTCAGGCGTGCGCATCTGCGCCTTCCGAGAAGGCCGTCAAGGCCTCCGTGGCGCTGTCGTAGAACGAGAACAGCGGCAGGATCTGACTGATGTTGAGTACCCGCTCGACGCCGCCCTCGGTAGCGCGCACGACCTTCATGGCTGCCCCGAAGCGCCCCGTGATGCGGTTGGATGCGACCAGCTCCCCGACCCCGCTGGAGTCGATGTGCGTGACCGCTGAGAGATCCACGACAATCTTGCGGTGGCCATCGCCGAGCAGCGAGTTGATCGACTCTCGCAACGCGACGTCGCCAACTCCCGCGACCAGTTTGCCTTCCATCTCGATAATCGCGACGTCGTCGACCTGTTTGGTTTCAACTCTCATGTCATCTCAAATCTCATGTCATCTCGAGCTATCTACTGGGTCAAGAGGATCTCGTGGTGGCTGGGCTGGCACCATCACGGTGGCGTCGAGGTCGAGGAAATGGCTGGTGTCAGCAACCCCTGTTCTGCAGGTCATGCCTCTCGAGCTCTGCTGAACTCCTGGCATTCGTCGTTGCGTCGCGCGCCGGCGGCCTGGCGTTGGTGGCCCCGTCTGGTCTCTTGTTGAACGTTCCTCGGGGCTCTCGTTGCTCTCCTCGGGCGCTCAGCGCACGACCGATGCCGTACCACGATTCAAGGGTGCCGCGATCCTACCCGATTCGAGCCATACAGGCAGACACCGTCCAGGACTTTAGGAGGTGCTGTCGGTCAGACAGGAGGCGCGCAGGTGATCGGTCGATCCGGGTACCTCGGGCTTCGACCCTGGTGTTGCAGAGCCGTCGCGGGGGGGGCCGTGCTCGCCTAGCTCCCTTCGTCGCCGCTCTCGGCCACGATCAAGCTGTGCGCTCTCAGCCGCAGACCGTTGATGCGGATGAAGCCCTGAGCGTCAGCCTGGTCGTAGCCACCTTCGACGTCCATCGACGAAAGCTCCTTGTCGTACAGCGAGCTCGGGGACTCGCGTCCGAGAATCTGAACCGATCCTTTGTAGAGCTGGAGCCGGACTCGCCCGTCGATGAGGTGTTCGGCCTGGCGGAAGGCGGCCTGGATAAACGCCATCTCGGGACTGAACCAGAAGCCGTTGTAGATCAGCTCGGTGAACTTCGGTGACAACGAGTCTCGTAGGCGAAGCACCTCGCGATCCATCGCGATCCCTTCCAGGTCGCGTAGAGCACTGTGGAGGACGGTTCCCCCTGGCGTCTCGTAAACACCTCGAGACTTGATGCCGACGAAACGGTTCTCGACGATGTCGATGCGACCGACGCCGTGTTCGCCGGCTACTTGATTGAGGAACATCAGGATGTCCAGGTCGCCACGGATCTGCTCACCCTGCTCGAGATCGGTGACGTAGAGGGGACGAGAATCGCGAAACGCGAGCTCGAGCCGACAAGCCTGGTCCGGCGCATCGAAGACACTACGCGTTCTCGTGAACATCGTCGGGTCCGGCTCAAACAACGGATCCTCGAGTTGCCCGGCCTCATAACTCTTGTGCATCAGGTTCTCGTCTGTGCTGTAGGGCTTCTCGCTCGTCGCCTCGACAGGGATCCCTTCCGCCTCGGCATACTTCAGCAGGTCGCTGCGCCCCTGAAAGCGTTCGAGGAACTCCCGCTCCTTCCACGGTGCTACCACCTCGAGATCGGGCGCCAGTGCGGCGTAGGCCAACTCGAAGCGCACCTGGTCGTTGCCCTTCCCAGTGGCGCCGTGAGACACACAGGTAGCGTTGACTCGACGTGCGACTTCTACCTGCCGTTTGGCGATGAGTGGCCGAGCCAGGGCGGTGCCCAGGAGGTAACGATTCTCGTAGACGGCGTTCCCGGCGATCGCCGGATACACGTAGTCACGCGCAAACTCCTCGCGGAGGTCTTCGACGAACACCTCGGAAGCACCGATCGATCGCGCGCGCTCCGCGGCACTCTCGAAATCGTCCTCCTGCCCGACATCGGCGATGAATGCGACCACTTCGAAGCCGCGGTCCTGGAGAACCCTGAGGATGCAGGACGTGTCGAGTCCCCCGCTGTAAGCGAGAACGGCCTTAGGTTTCGACATCTGTTTGAGCTCCGGGCCGCCGGGGCGGCGGCCAGTGTCACTCCAGCACGGCACTCTGCACCGAGCAGCGCCTCAGGCGTTGGCGCCGACGGTACGTCTGGGACGGGCTCGAGATGTTTCGAGTTGAAGAGCGGACGACGCCGCGCGGATCGAGGGTGGGTATCCTAGCCGAGTCGACGCGCGATCGGCGCGGTGATTCGCGAGCTCCGGAACCCGGCCCTCCTCGGGGGCCTCACCCGCTCGAGAGTCATCGTTGAATGCGGACGAGAGCCGGCGTCCAGGGCGAAGGCCGGATGTGCGCCGTCTGGCCGAATCACCTCCACGGCTGTTGCTTTTCGACGTTCACGACCGGTAGGGTTTCTCGCATTCCATGCGGTCCGAGTCTCTCGCCCGGACCCGTTCGGGCTACGAAGGGATGAACCCGATGTCACGCCCAGAGAGCACTCACCCATGAAGCCTGGTCAGAAGTCCCACAGTCTCAGCTTGTCCTACCTGGAATCGATGCTGGAGGAGTACCAGGACGATCCTCGTTCGGTCCCCGACGACTGGCGAAGTGCCTTCGATGAGCTGGTGTCGGATCCGCACGGCTCCAACCCGCACCGAGCCAACTTCCGCTCTCGGCCCTCGTTTCGTCCTGCCGGCTTGTTCGGCTCGACGGCTCACACCAACGGTCGAGGTGCTCTCCCCCACGCGGCACTGCAGTCCCACGTCGACGACCTCATCAGGGCCTACCGCACTCGCGGGCACTTCGGGGCTGCCATCAACCCGCTGATCGAACCCATCGTTCAACCGGATCTCGAGCCTGCTGCCTTCGGAATCACGGACCAAGACCTCGAGAAGCCCGTGGCCACGGCGAACATGCCGGGACCCGAGATTCAGTCGATCGCCCATTTGCTGCAACGGCTGCAGTCGACGTATTGCGGAGCGATCGGCGCGGAGTTCATGCACATCGACGACTTCGCTGTGCGTGAATGGATCTATGAACGGCTCGAGCTGCCAGAGCAACGCGCACGGCTCGGGAAGGACGAACAACTTCGTATCCTCAGACGCTTGGTTTCCGCTTCGGTCTTCGAGAGCTTCATCCAGAAGAAGTACCTGGGAGCCAAGAGCTTCTCGCTCGAAGGCGGCGAGACACTCATCCCCCTGCTCGAGCTCGCGATCGAGAAGTGCGCGACGTTTGGTGTCAGCGAAATCGTGCTGGGAATGGCGCATCGCGGACGACTCAACGTGCTGTGCAACATCCTTGGCAAGAGCCCCCAGTCGATTTTCCGGGAGTTCGAGGACGTCGATCCCGAGACCTACTACGGCAGGGGTGACGTCAAGTACCACATGGGCTACAGCAGTGACTGGCAGGCCGCCAATGGCCAGTCGGTGCATCTCTCGCTGTGCTTCAACCCCAGCCACCTCGAGTTCATCAACCCGGTCGTGCTCGGTCGCGTCAAGGCCAAACAGGAACGTGTGGTCGACGGCGATCCGATGTCCAGCGTGGTGCCCATCCTGATTCACGGTGACGCTGCGTTTGCCGGCGAAGGTGTAGTCCAGGAAACGCTCAACCTCAGCCAGCTCGACGGGTACTCCGTCGGCGGCGCGCTGCACATCATCCTCAACAACCAGATCGGCTTCACGACCTCCCCCGACGAGGCCAGGTCCAATACCTATGCCACCGACGTGGCCAAGATGCTCCAGATCCCGATCTTCCACGTCAGCGGTGAGGAGCCCGAAGCGGTGGCTCAGGTGATCGACGTGGCGATGGACTTCCGTCAGGCTTTTGGGCGGGACGTCGTGATCGACATGTATTGCTATCGGAGGCGGGGCCACAACGAAGGCGACGAACCGGCCTTCACGCAGCCAAAGCTCTACGAGCACATTCGCGCTCGCCGCCCGGTCCAGGTTCACTATCGAGAGCACCTCCTGGAGTTGGGCGAGGTCACGCCCGAAGAAGCTGAGAGTCTCGTCGTCGAGCAGGAGCAGGAGCTCGAAAGTGCACTGGCGAACGCTCGAGCGGCCAGTGAGAAGCAGAGTCCCCAGGCCTACGACGGTGTCTGGCGCGGCTTTCAGGGAGGTCCGGACTCGGAAGTACCCGACATCCACGCAGGCCTGCCTTTAGAGAACATCGAGAGCCTCCTCGAGAGATTGGTGCGCGTGCCCGAAGGTTTCGAGCCCCACCCCAAACTTCAGCGCTTCCTCGCTGGACGAGCAGAGATGGCACGAGGAGTGCGCCCTCTCGATTGGTCAGCGGCCGAAGCTCTCGCGTTCGCAAGTCTCGCGAGCTCGGGCACGAAGGTTCGTCTCAGTGGCCAGGATTGTCAGCGCGGCACGTTCAGTCACCGCCATGCGGTCTTGCACGATCACCTCACTGGTGAGACGCATACCTCTCTTCAGCATCTGTCCGACAAACAGGCTCCTGTCGAGATCCTCAACAGCCCGCTCTCGGAAGCTGGAGTCCTGGGCTTCGACTACGGATACAGCCTCGACTGTCCGGACGGCCTCGTGATCTGGGAGGCGCAATTCGGCGACTTCAGCAACGCTGCTCAGGTGGTCATCGACCAGTTTCTCACCAGCGCAGAGGACAAGTGGAACCGCCTGTCCGGACTCGTTCTCCTCCTGCCTCACGGATTCGAGGGGCAGGGCCCGGAGCACTCCAGTGCGCGTCTCGAACGTTGGTTGAGTCTGGCCGCCGAGGACAATATTCAGATCATCTATCCGACCACTCCCGCGCAGTACTTCTATGCCTTGAGGCGCCAGGTCATGCGGCCTCTGCGCAAGCCGCTGGTGGTCATGACACCGAAGAGCATGCTGCGCAATCCAGCGGTCGTGTCGACCCGTGAGGAGCTCGTCGACGGTATGTTTCGAAGGGTTCTGGCCGACCCGCTACTCGATGCTGAGCAGTCGGCCGCCGTCAGACGAGTCCTCTTGTGCTCGGGGAAGATCTACTACGAGCTGGAGGCGAGGCGGCAGGAGCTAGAGCGTCGAGACGTTGCGATCGTGCGCTTGGAACAGCTCTACCCCATGCCGATCGACCCTCTCACGCATTCGCTCTCCGCGTACCCAGACGGCACCCCGCTGGTCTGGGTTCAAGAGGAGCCTCGTAACATGGGTGCCTGGCCCTATTTGCGTCTCAACTTCGGTGACAGGCTCCTCGAGCGTTTCCCGATGACCGGCGTCTACAGGGAAGACTCGGCCAGCCCAGCCACGGGATCCCAGCGCAGTCACCAAATCGAGCAGGAAGAGATCATCAGCGCTGCCTTCGCGGGGCTCTGAGAAAAATCTCGAGAATCTCAACCATGTCCGCCCGTATTCATCCTGGCCCAGCGGCCAAGGAGTCCTCATGTCGGTAGAGCTCAAGATCCCAGCCGTTGGCGAATCCGTCACCGAAGCGATGATCGGTCGTTGGTTCAAGGAAGTCGGTGACTACGTCCAGATGGACGAGCCGGTTGCCGAGCTCGAGACCGACAAGGTGACGCTCGAGCTGCCCTCCCCTACCGCAGGTCGTCTCGAGAAGATTCTCGTAGCCCAGGGCGGCACCGCCCAGGTCGGAGACGTCATCGGCATCATCGATGAGACCGCTGAAGCTCCGGCTGTAGACAGCTCGGCGACCAGCGGGCCGGCCCAGGAAGCCGAAGAACCGAGCCCAGCGGCTGAAGCAGAAGCCTCACCGGCCTCCGAAGCGCCGGCTCACGTCATGCCCGCCGCCCGCAGGCTTGCAAAAGAAGGCGGCGTGAACGTGGACGATGTACGGCCGACGGGACCGGGAGGACGTCTCCTGAAGGAGGACGTCCAGCGTCACCTCGACTCGGCCGCTGCATCCGAGTCTGATCAGGCTGCCTCTGGGACAGCTACCGCTCAGGGTGATCGCCGAGAAGAACGGGTGCCCATGAGCCCGATCAGGCGGCGGATCGCGAGCCGTCTGGTTGGAGCCCAACAGACAGCCGCGCTCTTGACGACCTTCAACGAAATCGACATGACAGCGGTCAAGAGCCTGCGCAAGTCCTTCCAGGACAGTTTTGTCTCCCGCCACGACGTCAAGCTCGGCTTCATGTCCTTTTTCGTCAAGGCAGCCGTCGACGCGCTTCGTCAGTGTCCACAGCTCAATGCCGAAATCGACGAGGACGAGATCGTCTACCGCGACTACTACGACATCGGGATTGCAGTGAGCACCGATCGCGGCCTGTTGGTCCCCGTTCTCAAGAACGCCGAACGGATGTCCTTCTC
>JANQPS010000781.1 GCA_028285365.1 Thermoanaerobaculia bacterium
CTTCCGGCGGCCAGGAACGGTGAGATCCGCGAAAGAGTCGCCTTGAGATCGTCTCCGAGAGAGGGAGCGCTCAGGCGACTCTTTCGCGGATCTCACCGTTCCTGGCCGCCGACAGCCTCAGCACCCTCGCGGAGATCGACATCGAGAACCACGACGGCAGCCTGCGCCCGGGGATGTTCGTGACCGTCGACGTCTTCTACGGTGAAACCGAGACCGCGACACTGGTCCCCACCAGCAGCATCTGGGAAGACCCGCTGAGCGGCGAACGAGGCGTCTACGTCGTACCTGGGATGGGCGAGCTCGAGGTCGTACCGAGCGGCGATCTCGGCACGGGTGCTCCGAAGCCGCAGCCGGTCGTTTTTCGACGCGTGTCGATTCTCGCCGAAGGGCGTGGGACGGTAGGTGTAGCGGGCGTCGCGGACGGTGACTGGGTGATCACGGTCGGCCATCAGATGCTGTCTGACGACGACGATCCGGTCGCCGTCGTCAGACCGACCGCCTGGGACCGGGTCATCGAGCTCCAGAACCTGCAGCGAGAGGACGTCTTGAAGGGGTTTCTCGACAAACAACAGCGACTGATGAATGCCGCAGCTGATGCTCCCCCGCCTCCGTCTCCGCCCGCGGCCATCGCGGCACTCTCCACCGACTGAGGCATCCGTATGGCCAACCTCACGGATCTCTCGATCAAGCGCCCGGTCGCCACGTCGATGGTGTTTCTCATCCTCGTCGTGCTCGGAGTGGTGTCGTTCCGCAACCTCCCGGTCGACCTGCTCCCGTCGATCGAGTTCACGCAGCTCACCGTCAGCACTCGCTATGCCAACGTCGGGCCTGAAGAGATCGAACAGATCATCACCGACCCGCTCGAGAACGCAATCGCAGGCCTCCCGAACCTCGAGCGGGTCACCTCGACCTCACAAGAAGGCCGTAGCCGCATCCGCCTCGACTTTGCGCGCGGGACGAGCATCGACGAAGCCGCGAACGATCTGCGGGCGGCGATCGACCGGGTGCGAGAGGACCTGCCGATCGAAGCCGAGTCTCCCGAGATCTGGAAGCTCGATCTCGACCGCACCGACGTGGTCTCACTGGCCGCCATCTCCAAGAGACCGCTCGTCGAGCTCACCAGAATCCTCGAAGAGGACCTGGTCAGGCGATTCGAGCAGCTCCCTGGTGCAGGCACGATCGAGACCCGAGGCGGTATCTATCGCCAGATCCACGTCGACCTGGACCGAGATCGACTCATGGCGGCCGGGCTCACCGCTCTAGACGTCCAGGCGGCTCTGGAGCTCGAGAACAACACGGTCCCCGGCGGCAACGTCAAGAGCGGCTACACCGATCTCTATGTTCGGGCACTCGGCGAGTTCGCCAACGCCGACGAGATCGCGGCCACCGTGATTCGGGTCGTCGACCAGAAGCCCATTCGGGTCAGGGACGTAGCCCGAGTGCTCGACGACTTCGAAGACGTCTCGTACCTCGTCGAGGTCAACGGCGTTCCCTCGGTGGGTCTCAGGATTCAGAAGCAGAGTGGCGCCAACACCGTCGCGGTGGCTCGCGACATCCTGGAAGAGGTCGAACGCGTCAACAGCGAGCGCGACGACCTGCAGCTCGTGGTGATCAGCGATCAGAGTGAGTTCATCAAGACCTCGATCGACAACGTGCGCTCGTCAGCGCTCTGGGGATCCTTGTTTGCGCTGATCGTGCTCTACCTGTTCCTGCGAAGCGGCTCGAGTACCGCGGTCATCGGCATCTCCATTCCCATCTCGATGATCGCTACCTTCGCGCTGCTCTACTTCGGCAACCTGACCCTCAACCAGATGACCTTCGGAGGCCTGGCGCTCGGCGTCGGCTTGATGGTCGACAACGCCATCGTGGTCCTCGAGAACATCGTGCGCAAACGGGAGCAAGGCACGCTCGATCTTGGGGAGGCGGCCAGCGTCGGCACGCGGGAAGTCGCAGGCGCGATCACCGCGTCGACGCTCACCAGCTGCGTCATCTTCCTGCCCGTCGTCTTCGCCCGCACGACCAGCGGTGCCCTCTTCCAGGCCCTGGCGCTCGTCGTGGTGTTTGCACTCGCATGCTCGCTCTTCGTCGCCCTCACTCTCGTGCCCATGCTCGCGGCCCGCCTCCTGAAGAGGTCGCGCGCGATCACCGCCGGCTCCGACTCGGCGACCGCTGAGCGCAGGCGGGCCACCCTCATGGGGCGCCTCGAGACTGGCTACTCTCGTCGACTGGAGGGGGCCCTCGAGCGACGGAAGCTCGTCTACGCCCTGACCGGCGGACTTCTTCTGGGGGCTGTTCTCCTGTTTCCCAGGATACCGGTGGAGCTCGCCCCAGAGACGCCGGCCAACGAGATCGACATCGACCTCGAGATGGCTCGAGGGACCAACCTGGCAGTCGTCAGGTCCTACCTCGAAGAGCTGGAAGACAAGACCCGGGACGTGCTACCGGAAACCGACGTCGCCCATTTCACCACCGAGATCTGGGGCGGTCGAGCGGGAATCGAGCTGGTGCTCAAGCCTGAACGAGAGCGGACGATGTCGAGTGACGAGCTCGCCGACCTCCTCCGCTCCGAGCTGGACGGTCAGGTCGCCGGGGGCGAGGTTCGCGTCAGAGCCAGCACGGGCCTCTGGATTCTGCGCCGCGTCTTCTCTGCGGGCGGCAGCGAAGAGGATCTCGAGATTCAGCTCCGCGGCTGGGATCTGGGCCAGGCCAACGAGCTCGCAGCCGACATTCGCAGCGAGCTCCAACAGATACGAGGCATCAGCGACGTGCGCCTCAGCCGACGCGAAGGCCAGCCGCAACAGAACATGATCTTCGATCGCGAGCGACTTGCCAATCTGGGTCTGTCGGTGCGCGAAGTGGCCAGGACCATCCAGGCCAACCTCGGAGGGGCCCAGGCCGGTTACCTTCGTGACGGCAGCCTCGAGATCCCCATCGTCGTCAGGCTGTCGCCCGAAGATCGGCTCACCGGCCAGGATCTTCGCGGTATCGCCATGCGCACCGGCAGCGGCGAAGTCGTTCCGATCTCGGCCGTCGTCGACACCAGGAGAGAGCGGGCTCCCGTGGAGATCAGCCGCGTGGACGGTCAGCGGGTGATG
>JANQPS010000788.1 GCA_028285365.1 Thermoanaerobaculia bacterium
TCGAAGCCAGCCTCCTCCAGCCTCGCAAACGCGGCCTCCGGCGTCACCAAGAAGCTGGTCTCGGCAGACCGTGCCCACGGTGCCGGAAAAACAGGCGCACCGCCGCCAGCATCCATGATGTCGTAGACGGCAAACTGCCCGCCCGGACGAAGCACCCTGCAGACCTCCTTGAACAGGGAGCGTTTGTCTTCGATGTTCATGCCGACGTGCAGCATGGTTGCGGCATCGAACGTCTCAGACTCGTGCGGCAGGTCCAACGCACTGCCCTGGACGAAGCGCGTTCGGTCGTCGAGTCCCAGACGTGCGCTCAGGTCTGCGGCAACGTCACAGTACTCCTCGGTGAGGTCGACGCCGTCGACTTCCCATCCGTGCTGCAGAGCGAGATAACGAGCCGTGCCGCCGATGCCCGACCCCACGTCGAGAACCCGCGCGCCGGAGCCGAGATCCAACAGCCCGGCAAGAGCGGCCGTTGCCGCTCGACCGCCAATGTGGAACTCCTCCACAGCTGCGAGGTCATCAGGGGTCAGGTTCTCCGGGTCGGCCCCGGAGTCTTCGAGCGCCCGCCAGAGGGACTCGGCCAGTCGACCGTGTGTGTAGTGGCTGGCTACGTCGCGCTCGGTCTTGCGAGCATCGGTAAAGAACCTCTCAGTCCAGGGAGCAATCTCCTGGAGGGTGAGCTTGGGTCGAGTATGGCGTCTGAGGTTCATGATCGTGACTCCTTTCAGCCTCAAGAACGAAGCCCCGAACCCGCGCCCGCCACAAAAGCTGCTCGGACACTCCCTCGTGGTCCCCGACTACAATCGGCCGAAGAGAGTCCCGACATCCCCTGATCTCCAACTGCCTCGGAGGACCTGTGTCCACCACCATGACCACGAAGCTCCCCAAGTCCGGCCGAACCTGGCGCGAGCTCGAGACCGAAATGGTCGAGCGCGGCATGAGTGATGCCAGGTGGCGAGACGGCAAGACGGCTGTCTACGTCTTCAACGCCGGCGAGGACGTCGCCCACGTGCAAAAGCAGGCCTACGCGCTCTACATGTCGGAGAACGGCCTGGGACCGCTCGCCTTCCCGTCGCTCAAGCAGATGGAAGACGAGGTCATCTCCATGGGGCTCTCGGTTCTCCACGGCACCGCTGAGTGTGTCGGCAACATCACCTCGGGCGGCACCGACTCGATCACCATGGCGGTCAAGGCAGCACGTGACTTCTCGAGGAGTGCCGATCACACCCAGGGCGACGCCAACCGCCTGAACGTGATCGTCCCTTCCTCAGCGCATCCGGCGTTCGACAAGGCCTGCGCTATGATGGATATCGAACTGCGGCGCATCCCTGTGCGCGCCGACCTGCTCGCCGACGTCGCTGCCATGGAGCAGGCTGTCGACGGCGGCACGATCATGATCGTCGGCTCCGCACCGAGCTTTCCATACGGCCTCATCGATCCCATCGAAGAGCTGGGAACCGTTGCATCGAAGCAGGGGATCTGGCTACACGTCGACGCCTGCGTAGGCGGCTACATCGCGCCTTTCGTGCGCATGAACGGAGCCTCTGTTCCGCCGTTCGATTTTGAGGTCGACGGCGTGAGCTCGATGTCCGCAGATCTACACAAGTACGGCTACTGCGCCAAGGGCGCCTCGACCGTACTGTTTCGCTCCAACGAGCTGCGCCAGCACATGGTCTTCGACTTTCGCGACTGGCCCGGTGGTCGAATGATCACTCCAACCCTCGCCGGAACGCGACCCGGCGGGGCCATCGCTGCCGCCTGGGCCGTCATGAACCATCTCGGCATCGAGGGGTACTGTGAGAAGCACGCTCAGGTCACAGCGGCGCGCGAGGCCATTGAGGAAGGCGTCGATGAGCTTGGGTTCGACGTCCTCGGCCAGCCTCAACTCGGAATCATCGCGTTCTCCCACTCCGATCTCGACGTCCTCGCCGTCTACAAGCAGATGTATCAGCGAGGCTGGTTCACCGCCTTCACCACCGAGCCACAGGCCCTTCACCTCATGCTCTCGCCATTCCACGCCAAGGTGACGAGCACGTACCTGGACGACCTCCGCTCGTCGATCGCAGCCGTGAGATCGAGCTCCGAACAGACCTCCGGCGACTCGAGCAGCGTTCGCTACGCCTGAACCGGACCGCTTCACCACGTCTCGTCTGGAGGCCTCAGGAACACCATGAGCACTGACACACCAAGTCGCATCACTCTCGACACAGGGACCGACGAACTGCTGGGACACGTCGAAGACCACGTGGCCGTCTTGACCCTGAATCGGCCGGAGGCACGCAACGCGCTTTCCGACAACCTCACGCCCGCACTGCGCCGTCAGGTTGCAGCCATCCACGACGATCGCTCGATCCGCGCCGTTGTCCTCACCGGATCGGGGACCGCGTTCTGCGCAGGTGGTGACGTCAAGGGGATGGGCTCCGGTCAGACAAAAAGGCCTCGAAGCACCGAAGAAGCGATTGCCGACTTGACCGAGCGACAAATCCAGCTCACTGCGGCGATCTACGAACTGCCTCAGCCCACTCTGGCTTCTCTTCCCGGTCCCGCCGCCGGCGCAGGCTTGTCCATCGCGCTGTCCTGTGATCTCCGTATCGCCGCCGAGTCGGCATTCCTGACCACCGCCTTCGCGCGCATCGGACTCTCGGGCGACTACGGCACGAGCTGGTTCCTCACTCAGCTCGTCGGAAGCGCCAAGGCACGTGAGCTCATGTTCCTGTCCGAGCGGATCTCCGCCAGGGAGTGCGAGCGCTTCGGCCTCGTCAACAGGGTCGTGCCGGACGCCGAGCTCCAATCGGCAACCGGGGATCTGGCTCGACAGCTCGCGGCAGGTCCACCGCTGGCCTTCGCAAAGATGAAGTCCAATCTCGACGCCGCCGCCCGCAACGACCTGCGCTCCTGCCTGGCTCGAGAAGCCGAAGGCATGGTGAGCTCAGTGCGGACACAAGATCACAAGGAAGCGGTCCGCGCCTTCATAGAAAAGCGCGCACCGCAGTTCCAGGGACGCTGATCCGGAGGACGTCAGCGCGGGTCAGTCGTCGGCTCCGGCGCTGGGCTGGCTGCCCGCACCGGCCATCAAGTCGCGACGGATCCGCTCGAGCTCGTCGTTGATCTCGCGTCCGAGTCCCTGCCCCGTCTCGACGGCGTCACCGATCTCGAGGTAGCTCTGAGTCTCGGCGTCGAACTGAGGCCATTCGGGCAGTCCATCACCGTTCGGGTCGCCGGAGCGCGCGAAGTTGACCCAGTATCCCATCATCGTCTTCGAGATCTCGTGATCCCGGGCTTCGGGACCGTCACCTCGCAACGTACCGAAGACATACGGAAGCTCAGCCGCGTGATGCGCGCCCCAGTCCGGATTGACCCGACTCACTCGCGTGAAGGTGTACTGATACGTCGGGGACGAACCCGTCTGTGAGCCCAGGAGCATGTTGCGCGACGCTCTGAGAAACCAGGAGTCGGTGAAGAAGAGGTTGAGGGCGCCGGCGACCTCGTCATCGGAGGCCACCGGATACAGCTTGGCCACGTCGGCGGCATGCTGGTGGTAGAGCGGTTCCAGGCTCGACTTGAAAGCAGCCTGAGTGCGAATGGGCATGAACG
Source organism: Thermoanaerobaculia bacterium (assembly GCA_028285365.1). GTDB lineage: Bacteria > Acidobacteriota > Thermoanaerobaculia > Multivoradales > Multivoraceae > JANQPS01. The sequence continues at coordinate 3,592 of JANQPS010000788.1, forward strand.
TCAGGAACATCGTCCCTTCGTCCTTGTTGGTCCCCACCATCAGCGGGACATCATGGTGCTTGCCTGCCAGGAAACGCGACTCGCTGTGTTGCGGCATGAACCAACCATCGACCGTGAGCACCGGCTGGAAGCCTTGCTGTCCACCGACAGTGGCCACCTTCTGAGCATCGAGAGCACGCAGCGCCTCCGCAGTCTGCTCGCCATCGCCGAGCGCCTTCTTGGCCCACGTGACTCCAAGTGACTCGGCGCTCGCCACCGCAAAAGACGCCTCCTTCTGACCCGTGATGTTGGTCTCGTTGACCCACGGACTCTGCGCGATCGCCCGATGGAACAGACCCTCGGCCAGCGGCGACGCCAGCAGTGCGTGGACACTGGTACCGCCAGCCGACTCACCAAAGATCGTGACGTTGTCGGGATCGCCACCAAACGCGTCGATGTTGCGCTCGACCCACTGGAGCGCGGCAATCTGATCGAGGAAACCGTAGTTGCCGGTGACGCCGTCTTTCGATTCGGCGCTCAACGCCGGGTGGGCCAGAAAGCCGAGCGCTCCCAGCCGGTAGTTCACGCTCACCAGAACGACGCCCTGCTTCGCGAAAGCGGCACCGTCGTAGTCGAGCTGATTCGACCAGCCGAGATTGAGGCCGCCGCCGTGGATCCACACCATGACCGGCGCCTTGGCGCCTTTCTCCTGCGCGGTCCAGACGTTGAGGAAGAGGCAGTCTTCGCTGGTCTCGGGGAACGGCTCGCCGGTCATCATGGCCAGCATGGGCGGCTGAGGACAGATCGAGCCGAATGCCGTCGCGTCGCGCGCCTCGGTCCACGGCTTCACCTTCTGGGGTGGGCGCCAGCGCAGATCGCCGACCGGTGGAGCCGCAAAAGGAATGCCCTTGAAGGCCCGAAGACTCATGGATTCGTCGATCGTTTCACCGCGAATCGGGCCGGAATCGATCATGACGGTCTGGGCAGCAAGGCCAGACACGACAGCAGAGACGAGTACGAACGCCGAGAGCGAGACGAGACGATTACGCTTCATGACTTCCTCCTGGTGTCCTCTTCTTCCCTCGCTGAGCACACCGGGTGCTGCGGGGTAACGAGCTCACCGAGCAGCGTAGCACCAGAAGCCGGGGCCCTGGACTATTCGACCTGGAGTGCCTTGACGGGATCGAGTCGAGAAGCGCGCAGCGCCGGCCAGAGCGCCGCGAGGGCGCCTGCCGACAGCAGCACGAGAACAACCGCCCCGAGAGTCGACGGATCCCAGGGCGAGACTCCGTAGAGCAGCGACGAAGCAGCCCGGGCAGCAAAGACGGCCAGCGGAATGCCCAGTCCGATTCCCAAGCCGACCAGCCGCAGACCATGCCACGTAAACATGCTGGCGATCGCCGAGGGAGCTGCACCCAGGGTGAGCCTGACCCCGATCTCGTCCCGCCTCAACGCCACGGAGTACGAAATGACGCCGGCGAGTCCTACTGCGGCCAGGAGAAGGCCCACGCTGGAGAACACGAGCAGGTTGGACGCCAGGAATCGCTGCAACCACAGCGAAGACTCCACGTGGCCACTGAGTGGGACGACGTTGTAGAGCGGCTGCGTCGGGTCGACCGAGGCGACGGCGTCTCTCACGGCCAGAGCGAGCCCCTCGGGATCAACTGTCGACGAGCGCACGATCCACCACGACCTCGTCATCTGATCACTACGGTCGCTGACGTAGACCGTTGGCGAGAGATCACCGTCCAGACGGTGGTGCTTGCTGTCGGCAAAGACTCCGACCACCGAGTGCCAGGGCACGTCATCGTCGGGGAAGCCGAACTTGAGCCGTTGGCCGAGCGGCGACGTCCCTGGCCAGAAGCGATCGGCCAAGGATCGGGACACGAGGACCTCGCGGACCTTCTCCGACTCGGCAGTGTTTGCCTCCATCGAGCCCTTCGGTGCCTTCGCAGACTCTTCTTGGAGTGCTTCCGACGACACGGCAGCAACCCCGGATGTCCACGGCTCGAAGTCCCGCCCCTGGAGCATCGTGAGCCCCAAGGCTCCAGCGAACCCAGGCGACGCGCGGATCTGCAGGGCCATCGGATCGTAGCTCTCGACCCCGGGTGTCTCGATCGTCATGCCGGTGGTGTTGTAGCTGGAGGTCAGAGGAATGTGGGAGCTCGCGCCAACGTGCTCGACTCCCGGGATCTGCGAGAACGCCTCGTAGTAGCGCTGGAAGTACCGAGTTCGCTCCTCTGATGGAGTGCCTCTGAGGGAGAGCAGATCCATACCCACGAGAAGCGCCTGATCGGACTCGAAGCCCGGATCGATGCGGTTGAGGTTGACCAGGCTCTTCACCGAGAACGCAGCGCAGCAGACGAGGACAGTGGACAGGACGACCTGGCCCACCACCAGTCCGGAGCGCACCCGACCGGTCGTACGGCGATCGTAGGACTCCGACGTTCGCTGGGCACGCCAATGTGAGTGGGCAGCCTTGAGCGCCGGCAGGAGGCCTACCAGGAAGGCCGTGACCAAGGTGGCCACGGCGGCGTAGAGCCACACCGCGCGCCCTGGTGTCAGATCCAACCACGACGGCAAGCCGTCCGACGGTGAGAACACCGTCGCGGCGCGCAGCCCCATCCAGAGGATCGGTAAACCGAGAAACAGACCAAGGGTCGCCAAGAAGAGGCTCTCGATTGCCGTCTGTCGCGCCAGCGAGAAGCTCGAGGCTCCCAGTGCAGCGCGGAGCCCCAGCTCTTTGTGCCGAGCGGTCGTTCGCGTCAGGAGCAGGTTGGTGACGTTGGCACACACCAGGAGAAGCAGCAGCATGACGACGATCAACGCGCTCAAGAAACCCGCTCGAATCGGGCCCACACGCTCGTCGCGCAGCCGCCTGACCTGAACGCCAATGTCCGCGCTGGTTTCCGGATACTCAACGGCTAGTCGCGCGGCTACCGTCTCGAGTTGGCGTTGTGCCTCCGGCAGATCCACCTCCGGCTCGGGTCGCCCGAGAAACTTGAGCCAACGAGACTCCCGGGCTCGCGCGCCAAGCCCGGCCCGCAGCGGCACCCACATTCTTGCGCCGTCCGGGAGATCGAGCATCTCGTCGACCACACCGGTGACGACCGCAGGCTCACCGTTGACTGTGACGGTACGCCCCACGATCCCCGGATCCCCGCCAAAAGACTCCTGCCAGAGTCCCTCCCCGAGAACCACGAGGTGTTCGTCGCTGCGCGCCTGCACCTCGGTGAACCAGTTCCCGAGCAGCATCGGCGCGCCGACGACAGCAGCGAAGTTGGCCGACACCTGGCCACCCGCCACTCTGTGAGGTCGGTCGCCGCCGGCCAGCGAGAAGGGCTCCCAGTCCCAGACCGCCAGCTCGAGAGCATCGGCTGCCTGATCTTTGGAGTCGAAGTACTCGGGGTACGACCAGTTAGAGCGTGCGCCCCCACGCTCGAGTAACAGCGACCTCATCGAAACGAGGCTCTCAGCGTCGGGATACGGATAACTCTTGAAGAGGGACGCGTGGACGAAGGCAAACAGCGCGACGTTGGCTCCGAGACCGACACCGAGCAAGAGCGCAACACCCCAACTGAACACCGGGCGTCTCAGCAGGGTTCGAGCAGCCATGCGGACATCGACCATCGGGATCAACGTCTCGAGTCGCCGCTGGCGCATCTGCGGCCGGGGGGACCCCGCATCCGAAAAAGCCGGTGGCGCAGGGGTTTCGCGCTGCTCGCTCCGGGCTCCCTCGGGTGAGTCTTCGGCCGGCATCTCGACGACGAACAGTTCGTCGAAGCCTAGCTTCAACGCGTCGATCAAACGTCGTCGTGTCTCCGCCGTAGGGTAGGGCCGCTTGCCGTTGGCGAGCTCCGAGAGGTGACCTGAGCTGAGGCCCATTCTCTGGGCCCAGCGGTTCATCGTCACCGAGCTCTTCGCCAGTTCTGCAGCTAGTCGCTCGTGTCTCAGCCGCACCTTCATGACGCGCGATCACTCGTCTGTCGGTCGTCAGGGCAGCAGCTCCAGGGCATCCAGTTCCACGGCATGTGGCGCGCCTCCAAGCAGGTTGTGACCAGGCTAACGGAGGCAAGCGACTCTGGTTGCTCCAAGGAGTGCAGGACGCCGAGAATCTACTCGCCACTGCTCGCACTTCACTGGCAAAACGACCAATGCGAGGAAAACGACGCCTCCAGTCGAGCCCCCTCCTCCGAATCGACTCACGGTCTGACCCCACGTCGGTCGCCCAAAGACCCCGGAATTCGACCAGAAAAAGAAAGGTCCGACCGCTGCTCCATTCGGTCGGACCCACCAAGGGGGGCAATCGCTCCCCAACGCACAGACGCAGGACCGGCTGGAGTGACTTCCCCGCCGGCCCTACGCGTGTTTTCTGACGTAGCGCTGACTGTATCTAGGATCTTGTCTCAGAAAGCTATTCTGTTCTCGAACTCACTTGGATTCTCGAAATCCGAAGCCCGAACCGGACGGCGAAACGTCAGCTCGTTTCCAGGCCTCGTCGAGCTCACTCTCGATCTGGACGGCAGCATCGCTCTGACCGCCCGCCTTCAGCGCCAGTGAAAGCCCGAGGAGCGACCAACCGTTCTTGGGGAACACCTCGAGGTCACGACGGTAGACGGCCTCGGCCTCGGTGGCCTTCCCTTGCTCCAGCAGCGTTGCACCCAGCACGTGGCGAACGGGCAGAGGCCACGGCGGCGGCTCGTCGTAGGTCAGGGCGTCCTCGAGCTCCACACCGTGCCGCAAGTGTTTGATCGCCTCGTCGGCGAGGCCGTCAGCCTGGGCGATGCGGCCCGCCAGTACCTCGATCCCGATGCGGAGCATCTGCTCAGTCGTGTTGAGATCCCAGATCGTCACAGGGTCGATCGCCGGATCGTCGGCCATGGCCCGCACCGAGTCCAGCTCGCGCCTCGCTGCAACGACGTCACCACCCGCAACGAGCGCCATGCCACGCGCGTAGTGCCAAACGCCACGCGGATAGACGAGATGTTCAGCCGGCTCCGGCAGCTCCAGGATCTCCTCCCAGTCGCCAAAGCGCACACGAGCGTAGATCGGCGTCACCAGGTAGTGCTGCAGGGTGCCATAACCAGGCTCGGTCATGAGGTCGGTGCGCACGAGCTCCACGATCTCGTCCGAGAGACGACGAACCAGCTCGCGCCGACCGTCGAGGGTCGCTGCTGCCCACGCCATGTGGCGATTGTGCGGAATGTAGCCGACGTTGTAGTCGCCTCCATGGTTTTCATGGGCGAGGTATTCGTCGTCTATTGCCGCCGCTCGCAGGTTCACGTCGACGGCATCGTCATAGCGGCCAACGCGGATGTAGATGTGCGACGCCATGTGGATGAGATGACTGGTCGCTTGATTGGCCGCCTGCAGACGATCTGCTGCGTTGATCCCGAGCTCGGGTCTCACGGCTTCGACCGCGTGGATCAGCATGTGATTGCCACCCGGATGTGTCGGGTTGCGGTTGAGAGCCGACTCGAGGACCCGGATGAACTCTTCGGTCACCTTCTTGGGCTCGCCGTTCTCGAGCCAGTAGTCCCAGGGCGTCGTATCCATCAGGGCTTCGGCGTAGAGAACCGAGGCGTCGACGTCCTCGGGATAGCGAAGGGACACGCGACGCATCGCCCTGGCGTAGGCTGCATCCAATTCGGCGCGATCCTCCTGGAAGGTCTCGCTGTAACGCTCACTCAAGGCTTCGATATAGGCCTGCTCTGCTGCAGTCGCCTCGGCTGACAGCTTCCGCGCCTTCTGAATGGCCTCCCAGGCCTCGGCGTGATTGCCGGGGTCCATCACCGCATTGATGTTCGGACCGAGGACATAGGCCAATCCCCAGTGGCACATCGAGCACTCGGAGTCTTCCGCGATGGCCTGCCTGAAGGAGTGAGCCGCTTCGGGGTGGTTGAATCCGAACGACTGCGAAAGCCCCTGGTCGAAAAGAGCCTGAGCGCGCTCGGAGTTCGTGGTGATCGGATGGTGGACGTGACCGTGATCATGGCCGCCGGATCCGTCGGCGAAGACGGGCACGGCTGCAAAAAGGCTCAGCGCTAGCAACAAGCGACAAGCTGCGTTCTTCATGGAAGGTCTCCTCACAGCGCCGGGAGAGGCGCGGCATTAGGCGAATGGGTAGAGGTGCGCGCGGTCAAAGCCGACACGCTTCTGCACCGGGCGGGATGGCGAGGCCTGGGCCGTTTTCGGCCAACACGGCGGCGCCAACTCCAGCCCGTAACCTCTCTTTACGTGGTGATCCGGCGATCCCGCCAAGTACCTTCCGGATGACTTTCGATGCGTATACTGGCTCTCGCGTTGGACGACGTTGCAGCGAGCGTCGTAAGCAGAGCGAATCGGCCTGTCCGAGCCCCGACCAAGACACCGCAAGACCAGACGCGATGAAACGATCGATAGCCCGCAGTTCTGCTCATCTGACGGCCCTCGGCTGCCTCCTCTCGACCCTGTTTCTCACGGGCGGGGCGAGCGCGCAGGCGCTCGAGTCGATCCGTCGAATCGAATCCAACCTCCTCGACAAGCGTCTAGAGGCCTATCGAGCGGCGCACCAGCGAGAGCGCGAGGCATCGCAGCAACTCACCCGTGCCGTTCAGTCGCTCTATGACGTTCTGGGCAACCAGGAGATCAGCGTCGACGATCTGCGTCGGCTCGAGACCGAGATCACCCTGGCGCGGGAGACGGCGATGTTGCGTGCCCGCGAGGCAACCGACCTGCGCCGCGAGATCTACGGACGCATGGAGCGCCTCGAAGAGCTCGACGTCGAGATCGCAGAGACCGAAGGCCTCTTGAGCGGCACATGGACCCTCGACCTCGGCGGCGAGCAAGGACGCGGCACGGCCACGTTCAGATCGTTCGGAAACACCGTCGAAGGCTTCTACGAAATGCAGGACGGGAGTCGCGGGTCTCTGCGCGGCACCCTCATCGACGGAACCCTCGAGCTCGAGCGCATCGACTCGAGCAACGGGCGCGACCGACGGCTGCAGGGGCGACTGAGCGGTGACGGACGTCAGCTCGAAGGCACCTGGCAGACCTACGAGCTCGCGAGCGGTCGACCGGCCGAAGGTGGCTGGGTGGCGCGCAAAGTCACGCGCTGACCAGCCAGAATCCTGGCCACGTTCCCGCCGTAGCAGCAAGCCGTGCAGTTCATCGAGGTCAACGTCGAAGACGCCCTGGGCCTGGTCCTGGCGCACAACGTCACCAACGACGAGGGACGACGAATCCTTCGCAAGGGCAAACGTCTCGAGGAGGCCGACATCCGTCGGCTGCTCGGCAGCGGACGCAAGACCATTCACGCCGCTCGCATCGAGGCCGATGACACCGACGAAGACGCGGCAGCTCTGCAAATCACTCGAGCGGTCAGCAGAGGTCCTCTCCGTCTCTCCGGGCCCTCCACCGGTCGCGTGAACGTCTACGCCGAAGCCCTCGGCGTCGTGCGCATCGACACGGAGAGCCTCCTTGCCCTCAACGACTGCGACGGGGTCACGCTCAGCGTCGTGCGCAACGGCACGGTAGCCCGCCCTGGTCGCATGGTCGGGACCACCAAGATCCTGCCTTACGCGCTTCCGCAAACGACGGTGGAACAGGCCGTCAGTGTCGGGAAAAACGCCACTCCACTCGAGCTCGTCCCGCTCCCGACGACGCGAGCCGCCCTGATCGTCACGAGCAGCGCCGCCAACGAGGACAAGATCGTGCGCGGCTTCGAGGCGGCCCTCGGAGAGCGGCTGCAAGCCCTCAATTCGAAGCTGGAGCACGTCGAGCACGTCGCAGTCGGCGAGCAGACCAGAGAACGTCTAGGAGAGCGCATCACGGAGCTCCGCCGAGACTCTCCGCAGCTGCTCATCCTGGCCGGCGAGACGGCGATTCAGGATCGTCACGACATCGCTCCCACGGCGCTCGAAGACGCGGGCGGCACGGTCCACTGCTTCGGCGCACCGGTCGACCCCGGCAACCTGCTGATGCTCGGCGACCTGGACGGAGTCCCGGTGCTCGGAGCGCCCGGCTGTGCGCGCAGCCCCAAGGCAAACATCGTCGACCTCGTCCTTCCCAGACTACTGGTCGGAGAACAGCTCAGTCGCCGAGACATCATCGAGCTGGGCCACGGTGGACTGCTCGACGACGTCCCGGAGCGCCCACTGCCCCGCAGCGAGATCTGAGTCGGCCTCTTCGAGGCACGAGCACACCATTCCGGAGTGGTCGCATCGGCTCCTTCGTACGACATCTTCGGCAATGGCGAAGCGCTCTCGTCTCTCCTACGCCGACAGCTTCGAATTCGGAGACCTGAGAGTCTGGAATCGTGCGGTCGGCGAACCTGAAGACGGATCCGCGAAAATCCTCACATCCTGCAGACACGGCTAAGATCTCGGCTTCCTGCACCGAGACTCCATGCTGCGTATTGCCATCGACGCCAGGCCCGCGCTCAGCACGCCCACTGGCGTGGGAATCTACGTGCGCGAGCTGTGCCGCGCACTGGCGATGCGTCCGGACCTCGAGCTGGTCGCCTTCACGGCCTCCTGGAAAGACGACCCCGAGCGGTTTCTCGACCTCTCCCAGGTCCGAGAGTGTGTGCACGTCCAGTTTCCCGTCAGGCTGCTCAACCTGGGCTGGCACTACCTGGGACGCCCCCGCATCGAGCGTTTCGTCGGAGAGGTCGACGTGGCGCACTCGCCGCACCCGCTGCTCCTTCCGTCGCGTCGAGCCGCGAACGTCGTCACCATTCACGACTTGGACTTCCTACACCACCCCGAGCGCAGCTTTCGCGAGGTACGACGCGACTATCCCAGGCTCGTGCGACGCGCCGCGCGCCGTGCCGACGCTGTGATCACCGACTCCGAAGCCAGTCGCTCAGACATCCTCGCGCACCTACCCTGTGAGCCAGCGCAGGTTCACGCCATACCCCTGGCCGTAGACCAGCGCCTCTCCAAACCACCTTCCGAGGCGGCACTCGATGAAGTCCGGCAGCTGACGGAGGGTGCTCCCTTTCTGCTTTTTGTCGGCCGGCTCGAACCTCGCAAGAACCTGCAACGCACACTCCGCGCCTTTGCCGACAGCGACGAAGCGAAACGGGTCGACCATCGACTGGTGCTCTGCGGACCGGTCCCGGGACGTGTCGAAGCCGAACGATGGCGCCGCCTCACCGAAGAGTTGGGCATCGCGTCTCGGGTCGTGATGCCCGGGTACGTCTCGCGTGACACTCTGCACGCGCTCTATCACCAGGCAACGATCTTCCTCTTGCCGTCTCTCGCCGAAGGCTTCGGACTTCCGGTTCTGGAGGCCATGGTCAGCGGGTGTCCCGTCATCACGTCGAACACGTCTTCGCTCCCCGAGGTTGCGGGTGACGCCGCCCGCCTGGTCGACCCGCGCAGTACGGACGACATCACCGCCGCAGTCGACGAGCTGCTGAAGGACGCCGAGTTGCGGGCCGATCTGGCGCGCCGAGGTCGGAGACGAGCTCGGGAGTTCACATGGGCCGCGACCGCCGCCAAGACCGTAGCCGTCTACGAGAGTGTGCTCGAGTCGTGACGAGCGCCGGCCACAGTCACCACGCCGCTGATGTAGGAGCCTCGGGTCGCCTGCGCATCGGCATCGACGGCACGGAACTGGGGGCGCTCCCTACGGGTGTCGGCACCTACCTGACGGCACTCCTCAGTCGCTGGACACAGCAGCCGGATCTCGAGCTCGTTCTGTTCGTTCGCCAGGCCGATCACGTCCCGGACTCGGTCGCCCGCGCCGACAATCTCGAGGTGGTCGCGGGATCGAGCCTTCTGGCCTCGAAAGCCGTCGCATGGCAACAGCTGATGCTCCCTCGCCTCGTCAAGCGGGCGGGCGTGGACGTGTTGTTCGGCCCTGCCTACTCGCTGCCTGTTTCAGCACCTTTCGTTGCGCGCCTCCTTGGCGACCTCGACAGTTCGGGACCGGCGACCGTCGTTGCCCTTCACGATCTCTCCTTCGAACGGTATCCGGAGTCGTTTCCAACCCGCGAAGGCATCAGGCGCCGCTGGCTGGGGCGCGAATCGGCCAACCGCGCAACACGCGTCTTGACGATCTCGAAGAGCTCGGCCGCCGAAATCGAGTCGCTCTACCTGGTGCCGAGCGAGCGCATCACGGTCACGGCTCTCGGCGTCGATCCGGATTTTGCGGATCTCGAAGACCTACCAGACGCGACAGAGCTGCTGGAGAAGCTCGACGTCAGCCGGCCCCTCATCCTGAGTGTGGGGACGCTCTTCAACCGCCGACACCCTATGGCCATGGTCCGCGCTTTCGAGACGGTCCAGCAGACCCACCCCGACGCAACCCTCGTGATCGTCGGCGAGAACCGAACCATTCCCAGGGTCGATCTGGAAGCCGCCGTCAGGAATGCCGGGCTCGATCAGAACGTGTTGCTGCTCGACCACACGCCTCGCGAACACCTCCGGGAGCTCTACAAGCTCGCCGAAGTCTTTCTGTATCTCTCCGACTACGAAGGTTTTGGGCTGCCACCCCTCGAAGCCATGGCCGGCGGCACGCCGACGATCGTGCTCGACCGTTCAGCCTCCGGCGAGTACTGGGCTCCCCACGCGCTCGCCCTGGACTCACCCGATCCCGAGCGCGTCGCACAGGCCATCCTCGACGTGCTGGAGTCTCCTTCCCTGGGTCTGCGAGATCACGAGAGGCTTGCCCAGGTCTACGACTGGGACGAGACCGCCGCCCGCACGCTCGACGCACTACGGTCCGCGGCTGACGAACCGCGCCACAGAGGTTCCGATTCATGACCCGTGCGGCGCGTGATGTTTCACTGGTGATCGTCACCCACGATTCCGAGGCGGTCGTCCGTCCATGCCTCGAAACCCTCTTGGAGGGCGCGCGACGGACCACAGATCAGCCCCGCGTGATCGTCGTCGACAACGCCTCGAAGGACCGGACTCGCGAGCTCGCAGCTGAGCACGACGTCGAGGTCATCGCGCTCGAGGACAACCTCGGGTTCGGCGCAGCGTGCAATCGAGGCGTCGAGCGCTGCTCGACCCGGTGGGTGATG
>JANQPS010000720.1 GCA_028285365.1 Thermoanaerobaculia bacterium
TCTCGTCCGCGTTCTTGGTGCTCACGAGCTTCTCGGAGGACGACCGCGTCCGCGCAGCCCTTTCCGAGGGGGCACGCGGCTACATCCTCAAGGAGTCAAGACCTGCTGAGCTCTTGACTGCGATTCGCACCGCTCATCTCGGCGGGACGACGCTCTCCGAAGTGGCGGTCAGCGCTCTGACGAGCGGCCGCGCCAGTCGCGACCCCGCACCGCCCGACTCGCCTCCCACCCAAACCTCGGCTCCGGTTCTCCCATCAGCTCATCCCTCGCCCCTGACTCCCCGCGAACACCAGGTGCTGTCTCTCGTCGGACGCGGACTTCGCAACCGCGAGATCGCCTTGGAGCTCGAGGTCAGCGAGCGAACGGTCCGCACACACGTAGGCAACGTTCTCGGAAAGCTCGATGTGAAAAACCGCACCAGCGCGGTCCTCTACGCCATCAAGCGCGGCTGGATCGAGTCGTAGCCCGAAGACGCCGGAACCCTCGCGATCCGTCTCGGCCTTTTGACGTAGTTCCCATGCGTCGTAAGCCCGATGCGCAGACCCGCCCTTGGCCATAGTCTGCGTTGCAACCTCTCACCCGATCCAACCACTCGATGGAGCTCAAGAATGAGATCGTCGACCTTTCGGCTCTTCCCCCTCGCTGTCGCCACGACCCTGGCAGCTGCCGTGCTACTCACGTCGATCCCCCTGACTGCTCAGGAGGCCGATCCCGATGACCTGGTCGTCGACGAGATCGTCGTCACCGCCCAAAAGCGCGAAGAGAACCTCCAGGACGTCCCGATCGCCATCACTGCGTTCTCGGCTCTCGAGATCGAGGAGGCCGGTATCGACAACACCGAAGACCTGCTCGGCCTCACGTCGAACATCACGCTCGGCAACTCGTTTACCGTCGGCAACAGCTTCATCACCGTGCGTGGTCTGTCGCAGATCAACAACTCCGACCAGCCCGTCGCGGTCGTCATCGACGGCGTCTACCAGGCCAATCAGAAGCAGTTCACCCAAGAGCTCTTCGACATCGAGCGCGTCGAAGTCCTCAAGGGTCCACAGGGTGCGCTCTACGGCCGCAACTCGCTCGGTGGCGCGATCAACATCATTACGAAGCAGCCTTCGAACGAGCTCGAAGGCTTCCTCACTGCGGGCGCGGGAGACGCCAACGCCCTGAGGCTGGCAGCGTCCGTCAGCGGCTCCCTAGTCGAAGACAAGGTCCTCTTCAGGGCCGCCGGCTCGTTCAAGGAGGACGACGGGCGAATCACCAACGTCTTCCTCGACGAAAAAGCCGACCCGTTCGAAGACACCACGACTCGCCTGCACCTCAAATTCCTGCCGAGCGACTCCTTGACCCTCGATCTGCGGGGCCAGGTTTCGGACACGGAAGGTGGAGCCGTTCTCTACGCTCTCCTACCGACTGACGGTGGCGCCAACAACTTCGACATCCAGCCTGACGAGAACATCCTGGGTTTCTCGGAGCGAGACGTCACCGACGCGAGCTTCCGCCTCGAGTGGGTCGGCGACACCCTCGGACTGACCGCCATCACCGGCTACACCGAGGTCGAAGAGACCTATCGAGGGGACCTCGACTTCTCCAATCCAGTTCGCTTTCCCGGAGCCTTTCCTCTCGGCCAGGGTCAGGATCTCGATGTCAGCTATCTGAGCCAGGAAATCCGCTTGACCTCGGCTGACGACGCAGCGTTTCGCTGGATCGCGGGCGCCTACTACCTGGAGACCGACCGCGGTCTGACCACGATTCCGTTCCTCGACACCGACGGCACGATCGCCGGATTCGTGCCGCTGTTCTTCATCGGTGAAGACAACGACAACACGGCTTATGCCGGTTTTGGCCAGCTCGACTTCGACCTCGGGGCGAACGACAACTGGGGTCTCAGCCTGGGCGCTCGCTACGACAAGGACGAACGCGAACAGGTCGACACCATCAACGGAGGCGACCGCCAACGCTCATTCGACGACGTGCAGCCGCGCGTCTCGCTGCGCTACTCCTCCGATGGCAACGTCATGGGCTACGCAACTCTCGCCAGAGGTTTTCGCTCCGGCGGCTACAACGCCCCGGTCATCAGCCCCGACTTTTTCCGCGAGGAGACGACCGACAACATCGAGGTCGGATTCAAGTCGACTCTCGCCAACGGGCGGGTGCGCTTCAATGGCGCTGCCTACGTCACTTCGGTCGACAACTTCCAGTTCTTCCAGGTGGACATCCTGACGGCCTCGCAGATCATCTCGAACATCAACGAGGTCGAGATGCAGGGCCTCGAGCTCGACGTCCTGGCTCTCGTGCGTTCCGGCTGGAGCGTGTTCGGCTCGGTCGGCTTCAACGACAGCGAGATCGACGACTTCGACGGCACCGGTCGCTTCATTGGCAACCAGACGCCGAACAACGTTCGCTTCACGTCCAACCTGGGCACTCAGTTCTCGCGACCCATCACGGATAGCTGGGCCTTCATCGGACGTATCGACGTCGAGCTCCGCGGCAAGCAGTACTGGCACCCCGACAACCTCGACGTCCAGGACGATCTCACGTTCCTGAACGCCCGCGTGAGCTTCGACAATCCCCGCTGGTCTTTCACGCTGTGGGGCAAGAACCTCAACGACGAGGAGTTCTACGCGGAGTACTTCGACGCGACGTGGGGAGGTATCCCTTCGGGCATGGACCTCGGTCATCTGGGTCGGCCTCAGTCGGTCGGCGTCGACGTCCGCTGGCGATTCTGAGGAGGCATGACGGTGGCTACACAGCGACTCGCCGTCGACGTCGGCGGCACGTTCACAGACCTCGTCCTCATGGACGACGGCTCCGGTCAGATTCGCATCGAAAAGGAGCCGTCGCAGATCGGTGAGCTCGCCGACCACCTCTTCGCGGCTCTGGAGCGTCTGGACGCCTCACCCGCGAGCCTGGACATGATCCTTCACGGCTCCACCGTTGCGATCAACACCATCGTCCAGGAGAAGGGTGCTCGCATCGGGCTCATCACCACCCAGGGATTCCGCGACGTCCTGGAGCTCGGGCGCGGCAATCGGCCCGAGGTCTACAACCTGCTCTACAAGCCGCCGGCTCCACTCGTCCCACGCTACTTGCGCCGGGAAGTCGCCGAGCGCATCACCCCGGCCGGCGAGGTCGTGGTCGAACTGGACGAAAACGCGGTCCGAGCGGCCGTTCAGGAGCTGATGGCCGAGGACGTGGAAGGCATCGCCATCTGCTTTCTGCACTCCTATGCCAACACCAGCCACGAGCAGCGAGCCCGCGAGATCGTCCAGGCCGAGGCGCCAGGTATCGAGGTCTCGACCTCCGGGGAGATCACGAGAGAGTGGCGCGAGTTCGAGCGGACGTCCACCGTGGCGCTCAACACCTACATCATGCCGCGCATGCAGGCCTACGTCGGACGGCTGGAGCGTGCGCTCGAGGATCGGGGCTTCGACGGAGCTCTCAACATCGTGCTCTCGACCGGCGGCGCTCTACCCGCGAAGGAGAGTCGCCACGTCCCGATCAGGACTCTCGAGTCTGGCCCCGCCGGCGGGGTCATCGGTGCGGCGTCACTCGGCGCGGCGATCGGCGAGCCCAACATCATCGCCGCCGATGTCGGAGGGACGA
>JANQPS010000850.1 GCA_028285365.1 Thermoanaerobaculia bacterium
TTGCAGTCGACCCCCTCGAAGGAACCAACCTCTGCGCAACGGGGGCTCCAGGGGCCATTACGGTCCTGGCGGCCGCCGAGCGCGGCGGGCTCTTGCACGCCCCCGACGTCTACATGGAGAAGATCGTCGTGGGACCCACCGCCAAGGGCAGGATCCAGCTCGATGCTCCCGTTTCCGAGAACCTGCGCAACATTGCGGCCGCCTTCGAGCGTGACGTGAACGACCTCACGGTCGTGATTCTCGAACGCGAGCGCCACGAGCAGCTCATCTCGGACGTTCGTGAGGCCGGCGCACGAATCCAACTCATCGCCGACGGCGATCTGTCCGCCGGCATCGCCGCAGCCGTCAGAGGAACCGGCGTGCACGCAGTTTTTGGTGCCGGAGGTGCCCCTGAAGGCGTGCTGACCGCTGCTGCGATGCGCTGTCTCGGCGGCGAGATCCAGGGGCGACTCAAGGCCTACACGGAGGAGCACAGTCGGAGATTGGAAGAGATCGGCATCAGCGACCCCAACCAGATCCTGATGACGGAAGACCTCGCTCCCGGCAAGCACATTCTGTTCAGCGCCACCGGCGTGACCGACGGCGAGCTCCTCAGAGGCGTTCGTTTCTTCGGTGGCGGCAGCCGTACATCGACACTGTTCATGTCACTCGAGCGCCGGATCATTCGCTTCGTCGACACCATCAGGCGCGACGACGAGAGCACCCCGGTCTACTTTCGCTAGCTCGGTCCTGCACCCAACCAATCACGATCATGCCCAACGACGAAGCGAATACCTCCCGATCGCCTGGCCCATTGCGAGACTGGTCCTTCGAATGATCAAGCCCGATAGTTGGATCCGTCAGTGGGGAGCCAGCGGCGGAGCCGATCCCTTCGAGCCCGAGCAGGTCAACTCGGCAAGCTACGACGTGCGGGTCAGCGACCATTGGGTCTGCCCGACCCGTGACCCACAGGAGTTTCGAGCACCACACGTCACGCTCTTCCCAGGTGAGGTGGTCCTGGCCAGCACCCTCGAGTACGTCCGCATTCCGCGCGACGTGGCCTGCGACCTGAAACTCAAGTCGACACTGGGACGGTTGTGGATCAACCACTCCTTGGCGGGTTGGTGCGACCCGGGGTTCGAGGGCGACATCACGCTCGAACTGCAGAATCTCGGACCGATACCGTTTCAGTTGGACGCCGGACGGCGAATTGCTCAGCTGATCTTCATTGCCATGGAGTCCGAACCGGAGGTCGCCTATGGCGACCCGGGGTCTTCGAGTCACTACCAGGGCCAGCGAGGCACGACGCGGGCTCGCACCTAGGGTGCTTGATGAGACCCTGGAGTGACCGATGAAGCAGCCTGCCGAGACTGGTGCACCGGACCATGGTCCTTGGGGCGGCCCCCCTGGACACGAGGGTCGCGGCATGGCGGCGTCTCCCCGGGTGTTCGCCCGAAAACTTAGGACCCGAGCTCGACGCACGAGACCCACGGGACTCTTTCGTCACGCCCTGAGCCCTTCGCGCGGCCTGAAGGCACGTCGCGACGGTATAATCGACAGCCCTCTATGAGTATCTCGGGGAACCTCAGAACCATGGAGCTCTCCGAGTTGCTCCAGTGGCTCTCGCAGGGCGCTAAGACCGGCACGTTGATCATCGACAATGGTCAACACAACAAGCGGATCTACTTCGAGGACGGCAACATCGTCGCCTCAGGATCCACTCAGCCGTCGGAGCAGCTCGGCCACTTCCTCGTCAGCCACGGCTACATCAACGAGCACGAGCTGACCAAGGCCATCGAGATGCAAGAAGAGACCGGGATGCTGATCGGCAAGATCCTGGTCACCATCGGCGGAATCTCGGAAGAAGAGCTGCGCCAGCTCCTGGTTCACAAAACCGAGGAGAGCATCTACGACATGTTCTCGTGGGAAGAGGGCGAGTTTCGCTTCGTCGACAACGACCGTCTGACCCGCGGCATGATCCCGCTCGCCCTCGACGTTGCGGCGCTCACCCTTCAAGGTATGAATCGCCTGGACGAATGGCAGCGGATCAAGCGAGTCATCCCGAGCGGCCGCGCGGTCCCGGTACTCGTGGGGAAGATCGACGACAGTGGCATCAGCATGGTCGAACGCCGCATCCTCGATCAGATCAACGACGACCGAACGATTCACGAGATGGCTCTCGAGACCCACTCCAACGATTTCCTGGTCAGTCGGATCGTGTTCCGTCAACACCAGAAGGGTCGGGTCAAGGTCGTCATCCCGCGTGGTGCAGAGCTAGCAGCGCCGATTGCCGACACGCCTCAGCCAGAAGAGCAGCAGGAGACCTCTTCTACCGAGCTGATCGTCGACGCTGGACACATCCTCGGTCTCGCCGACGGTTTCGTCAGCGAGGGCGACTTCAACTCTGCCCTCCGCCACATGCGAGCCGCGCGCTCCCTCGAGCCCGACAATCGTAAGGTCCTCGATCACTACAAAGAGTGCGAAGAGAAGATCAAGCAGGCTCTGGTCGAAGACGGCCTCGACCTCAAGTCGACCCCCATTCTCGAACGTTCCGTCGAGGAGCTGACGAGCCTCAAGCTCTCTCCCGAGGAAGGCTTCCTCCTCACCCGCATCGACGGCACGAGCTCCATCGAATCCCTCCTCAAAATCAGCCCCCTCGAGCGGTTGGAAGCGGAGTTGGTGTTTCACAAGCTCATGAAGGGCGGGCATATCAAGCTCCAGCCCACCAACTGAGCCCAACTCCGCTTCATCGAGCACCGGAGCGCCCCACGGCGCGCAGGTGCGGAATTCGTGAGCGACGCCGTGCTACTCAGCACGGCCAAAGCGAACGGAACTCGTGTTCCACAAGCTGATGAAGGGTGGGCACATCAAGCTCCAGCCCACCAACTAGGCCAATTCCGCTTCCTCGAGCACACGGCGCGCAGGTGCGGAGTTCGTGAGCGACGCCGTGCTACTCAGCACGGCCAAAGCGAACGGAGTTGGTGTTTCACAAGCTCATGAAGGGCGGGCACATCAAGCTCCAGCCCACAACCGAGCCTGTGACCTTCCAGGAAGACAGGGTCGACCGTGGGTGCTCAAGGCTGGGTGCTCATGGCCGTCAACGACATCTGCGTGCCTCAGCGCAGCGAATCTCGAAGTGCAAAGGGAGCACCAAGATGATCAAAACCTCGTCTCAATCGGTCGAAGCGCCTCCCTGGGCCGCCGGTACCGCTCAGCGAATGCACGAGCTCGACCCAGAGCTCAGCGAAAGCCAGATCGACGTCGTGCGCGGCTACGGCGAAGAGCGATCCTTTCAGGACGGCGAACTTCTCTGGGACATCGGCCAGGAAGCAACAGAGTTTTTTCTGGTCCTCGAGGGCGCGGTCGAGATCGTCCGCAGAGACCACGAAGGCGAGCACGTCATCATCACCCACCAACGTGGTCACTATGGCGGCGAGACAGTGACCATGTCGGGCCACGCGCCTCTGGTGCTAGGGCGAGCAAGAGGAAGCACCCGAGCCATTGCCGTTACCGCCGAGCGCCTGCGGGCTCTCATTGCCACAGAATCAGGCCTCGGCGAAATCATCCTGCACAGCTTCATCCTCCGCCGGATGCGAATGGTCGCGGAACACCAGGGCGACATCACCGTCATCGGCTCCGATGCTTTCCAGGGAACCGGACACCTTCGCTCGTTCCTCTCGCGCAACGGCGTTCCGTTCAACTTCGCAAACTACGGCAGCAAACTGCAAGAGAAACTCTTCGAACAACACTCCCTCGTAGTCGACGACCTGCCAACTGTCATCTGCGGAACAGAAGTGCTCAGGAAGCCATGCAACCGCGTCGTCGCAGAGTGCCTGGGCTTCGCAACCCCACTGCCGCACCTCCATCAGGTCGACGTCGCAATCGTCGGAGCTGGAGCCGGAGGTCTGGCGGCCGCAACCTATGCAGCGTCGGAAGGCCTCAGCACGCTGGTCATCGAGTCTCGAGCTCCAGGAGGACAAGCCGCAACCAGCTCTCGGATCGAGAACTACCTCGGATTCCCAACTGGCATCTCCGGCCAGGCCCTCATGGGCCGGGGCTTCTTGCAGTCGCAGAAGTTTGGCGCCACCATCGCCGTCGCCCGAGAGGTCGTCGAGCTCGAGTGTGGTGGGGAGCGACATCGGCTACATCTCGACGGCGATACGCGCATCGACGCTCGCGCCGTAGTGGTCGCATCGGGAGCCGAGTACCGCGAACCGCCCATCGACAATCTCGATCCCTACGTCGGAAGCAACGTCCACTACGCCGCGAGCTATCTCGAAGGCAGTCTCTGCAATCAGTAGAACGTGGCCGTCATCGGCGGCGGCAACTCAGCGGGTCAAGCAGCCGTCTTCCTTTCCGAGCACGCCAACAAAGTGTCAATAGTGATCCGCAGCGGCGGACTCGAGCACAGCATGTCGAGCTATCTGATCGACCGCATCAAAAAGATCCCCAACATCGAGCTCCTGCGCTACAGCGAAATTCGGAGCCTTCACGGCAGCAGCAGGCTTGAACGAGCTCTTCTTCTCGACAACCGCACCGGTGAGACCCGCGACCTCGATGTCGCTCACGTCTTCATTTTCATCGGCGCCAGACCGGCCACCGGATTCCTTCCAGAAAACGTACTGCTCGACGAAAAAGGCTTCGTCCTCACCGGCGAGGCGCTGACCGAGAAGCATCTTGCTCGAGTCGAGTGGGCACTGGAGCGCCGCCCCTACCTTCTCGAGAGTAGCTGCGAGCGTGTCTTTGCGGTCGGCGACGTGCGCTCGGGCTCGGTCAAACGAGTCGCGTCCGCAGTCGGCGAAGGCTCGGTGTCCGTTCAGTTCATCCATCGAGCCCTTGCTGCACTGGCCGAAGCGACGTCCTGAGACGAGCCGACCACGAGCACTTCAAGGGTCTGACGATCGCCCCGCGCTCGAACCCTCGCCAGAGACCCCGCTCAGGCTTCTTCTCCGGAATCGCTCCTGAGTCGAGTCACTCCGAGACGCCACAGTACCGATTCATGTCGATACCGTTCGGGTCGGTGCCGCTTGTGCCGCTTGTGCCGGTGACTCCTCGAGACCTGATGACGCGTCCCAGGATCCGAGCGCAAATCGCCTTTCGGAGCGATGGAGCGAAGAGCCTAGCGCCGATTCAGATCAGCAGGCCGGCGATCGTCGCGGTCTGAAAACACGCGAGAGATCCACCTACGAGGGCCCGCAGTCCGAGCTTGGCCAGATCAGCCTTGCGCTCGGGCGCCATCCCTCCGATACCTCCGATCTGGATCGCGATCGACGAGAAATTGGAGAAACCGCACAGAGCGTAGGTGGCAATCACCTGCGATCGCTCCGACAGTGCACCCTGCTCCATGAGCTCCTGCAACTGCACGTAGCCGATCAGCTCGTTGGCAGCCGTCTTGATGCCCATGAGACCGCCAACCGTGCCAGCTTCGGCCCACGGTACGCCCATGAGAAACGCCAAGGGAGAGAACACCCACCCCAGAATCATCTCGAGCGACATGGCCTCGACGCCGAAGAGGTTGCCGAACGGAGCGATGACTGCGTTGAGCACCGCAATGAGACCGAGAAACGCAAGCAACATGGCACCCACGTTGAGGGCCAGCTTCAGACCGTCTGCAGCTCCCTGGGCCGCAGCGTCGATGACGTTCACCCAGGGAAACTCGATGTCGAGCTTGACCTCACCGGCCGTCTTGGGCTGTTCGCTCTCGGGAACGATGATCTTGGCCATCACGAGAGCCGCCGGTGCCGACATCACACTGGCAGCAATCAGGTGACCGGCCGAGATGCCCATACCCACGAACGCGACGAGGACACCACCGGCAATCGTGGCCATGCCCCCGGTCATGATCGCCATGATCTCCGAGCGGGTCATCGAGGGGACGTACGGTTTGATCAGCAGGGGCGCCTCGGTCTGGCCCACGAAGATGTTGGCGGAAGCGGACAGCGACTCCGCTCCAGAGGTTCTCATGAGCCACATCATCGCCTTGGCAAACGCGCGCACCACGAACTGCACGAGGCCCAGGTAGTACAAAACCGAGATGAAGCTCGAGAAGAAGATAATGGTCGTCAGGACCTTGAACGCGAAGAAGTGATCCGTGTAGTTCTCACCGAAGATGAACTCGGAACCGGCGTCGCTGAAGTTCAGGAACGCCGTCACGGCGTCGCTGAGGCCTTGAAAGACGCTCTGACCGATCTCCGTCTTGAGGATCAGCAGTGCAAATCCCAGCTGCAGCGCCGTCCCGGTCAGAACGGTCCTGACCGGGAACTTCTTGCGATCCACCGAGATCGACCACGCGATCCCGATCATCACCACCATGCCGACGACGCCGATCATGTCGTCCCTCGCGGGCCTCTGGGCCGAGTCGAGCGTGCCGGGACCATCAGTTGCCGCTGGTCTCGAGGAAGCGGTAGAAGTCGCCTTCGGTGCTGAGCATCAGCCACGTGTTCCGATCGATGGTCTGATCGAAGGTCTCCATCGTCTTGAGGAACTCGTAGAACTGACGAGAATCCGCTGACTGGTTGTAGGCCTCAGCGTAGATCCGAGTCGCCTCGGCGTCTGCGCGACCACGAATCTCTTCGGCCTCACGATAGGCCTCGGACTGGATCCGTTTGAGCTCGCGCTCCATCTCACCGAGGATGCGAGCCTGCTCACCTTGTCCCTCCGACCGGTACTGATCAGCGATTCGCTGTCGCTCCGAGATCATGCGCCGAAAGACAGACGGCTCGACCTTCTCGCTGTAGTTGATTCGCCTGAACCGGGCATCGAGGAGCTCGATGCCGAGACTCATGGCCGCCGGTTTGGCCGCCTCCAGGATCTCCTTGCGGATCTCGTCGCGACCAGACGTGATGGTCTCGAACCGAACCTCCTCGGGGTTGGCCTCGTCGACGGCCGGGTTTCTGTTGGAGGTACGAATGACCTCCAACAGATTGTGGCGGGCAATGGCATTGCGCGTCTCACCGTCGAGGATGTCGTCGAGCTTGGACTGAGCTTGACGCTCGTCGCGATTACGCTGATAGAACAGCAGCGGATCGGCGATCCGCCAACGCGCATAGACGTCGACGAAGATGAAGACCTTGTCTCGCGTGGTCAGCTCTTCGGGCTCACCCTGCCACTCGAGGAACCGCCGGTCGAAGACGAGCGCACGCTCGATGAACGGTAGCTTCATCTTGATCCCCGGCTCCATGATGGGATCGCGCACCGGCTCGCCGAAGCGAGTGATGATGACCTGCTGATCTTCTCGGACCACGAAGAGGCTGTTCATGATGAGCAGCAGCAGCACCAGACCGATCAAGAGGGCAACGCTTCTCATGGCTGGTTCTCCTGCGTTGCCGAACGTCGGGGTTGAGGACTCGCAGCGCTGGCGGCGAGACCACGCATGTCGAGCAGGGGTGCCAGTCCTTCGACATCGTCGTCGATGACGATCTTGCGACCTACTTCGGGCAGAACCCGGCTCATCGTCTCGAGGTAGAGGCGCTTGCGGGTCACCTCCGGAGCGCGGCGGTACTCGTCGTAGAGAGCCGCAAAACGAGCAGCATCACCCTGTGATCGATTCACACGATCGAGCGCATACCCCTCGGCCTGTTGAATCGCCTGACGCGCTTCACCTTCCGCACGCGGGATCACTCGGTTGTACTGCGACTGGGCCTCGTTGATCAGTCGGTCGCGGTCTTGTTTGGCCTGATTGACCTCGTCGAACGACGGCTTGACCTCGTCTGGCGGGTTGTTGGTCTGCAAGACTACCTGCTCCACCCGCAGACCAGTCTCGTACTGGTCGCAGAGATCCTGGAGGAGGCGCTCAGCCTCACTCTCGATCTCGACGCGGCCGATGGTGACGACCTCGCTCACGGTCCGGTCTCCGACGACCTCACGCATGACCGCCTGGCTCATGTCCCGGAAGGTCAACTCGATGTTGCGCACTCGGAACAGATAGCGATAGGGGTCGACGACGCGATACTGAACCACCCATTCGACCAGGGCAGCGTTTTCGTCGCCCGTCAACATGTTCGCCTCTTCCTTGTTCTGGACGAACGTACTTCGGATGTCGGCGTCCTGGGTGCGAAACCCGAACTCGGCCTTCAGCTGTCGTTCGACCGGAACGCGATAGACGCGGTCGACGATCGGGATCTTGAAGTGAAGGCCGGGACCCTTGTCGATTCCCGTATAGCGACCGAAGCGGAGGATGATCCCCACCTCCTCGGTCTCGACCTGAAAGACACTCGAGAACAGTAGGCCCAGGACCAGCACCACGACGAACGCGCCGAGGATCGCCCGACCACTGCCTTTGGGCACCTGCGGCAGCTTGAGATCCTTGACGTCGAAGTCGAGGAGCGTCTCCGGGCCGCCTCCGCCTTCTCTACCGTTAGTTGACATGGTCCGAACCTAGCCCAGAGAGAACGGGTGGGCAAGCGGCCACGTCGATGGTCCTGGTCCTGGGTCGGCACCGCGACGGCCTGCGCAGTACCTATACTCCCTGACCCATGGCGCCCCGCTTCGATGACGAGAACCTGGTGCTGCACCTGTCGGTGGCGGACTTGCTGGAGCGTGAGCTCGGCCGGAGTCTCGGTTTCTCCCAACGCGGTGGCTTCGAGCGGATGTGGCTGGGACAGGCGATTCACAGTCGCTACCAGGAGCTCGCCATGAGCCGCGACGGCAGCTATCAGCGCGAAGTGCCGATCGAGCTCGATCTGGAGCACAAGGGCTGGACCATCCGCCTACACGGCAGGATGGACGGCCTGAGGCGCACCGAAGACGGCCTCGTCGTCGAAGAGATCAAGTCGGTCAGGCCGCAAACGCCGCTACCTCCCTCGACCCTCGAGATGTACCAGCGGCAGGCTCAGCTCTACGCGTGGATGCTCGAGCGCTCGCTAGGCCAGACGGTGGCCGCCGAGCTCGTGCTCATCGAGCTGGGCGTTGCCTTCACGTCTGATCAAGACGACAACATCGAACGCCAGCTCCTACCGAGCGAAGACCTGGGTATCCAGGCTCTGGTCAGACGTCGTGCCGGGGAGCTCTTGCAGCAGCGCGACGAACGCAGGCGTCGCAACGCCCGCAGACGCCTGGCCGCGGGTCGGCTGGAGTTTCCGTTCCAGGAGCCACGGCCCGGCCAGACCGAGATCTCGGACCGCGTCACCAGTGCATTGGAACAGCGCGAGCACTTGCTGGTGGAAGCGGCCACGGGGATCGGCAAGACGGTTTCGGCGCTGCACCCGGTCATGCGCTTTGCGCTAGAGCACGACAAACGCGTCTACGTCCTGACCGCAAAGACGACTCAACAGAAGATGGCGACCCGGGTCCTGGAGCTCCTCAACACGGAGGCCGCCTACAGCTCGCTGCAGCTGCGAGCCAAGGCTCGAATGTGCGCCAACGGCGAGGTGATCTGTCACGAGGACTACTGCGACTACGCCAAGGACTACTTCCTCAAGCTGTCGCGCTCGGGAATCACCAAGCAGCTGATCGAAAGCGAACCCATGCTGGCACCCGATGTCGTCTACGACGCCGCGCGCGCCGAAACCGTCTGCCCTTTCGAGGTCTCACTCGAGCTCGGCCGACAGGTCGAAGCCGTGGTCTGTGACTACAACTACGTTTTCGAGCCCTACGTCCAGCTGAGCGACTTCTCGGAAGACCGAGATCTTGGCGACACGATTCTGGTCATCGACGAAATCCACAACCTCGTCGATCGATCCCGGCGCTACTACAGTCCGCGACTGAGCGAACGTGCCGCGCGAGCAGCCGCGCACTCCGTGAGTCTCCCAGGCAGTGCAGCCGGAGTCATGGCGCCGCGCCTCGAAGCCCTCTGTTTCGACCTGGCCGAGTGCATCAGGTCTCCGGTCGACGAGGAGTTACCTCATCACACCGAGGCTCCCAACGCCGACATGAGCTGTGAAGCCGAGCTGCCGGAGGATCAGCTGTGGACCTTGAGGCCGGCATTTGACCGTGCATTCGTCGATTACCTGGAGCATCGTCGAGAGACCAAGAGCTTCCAGGCAGAAGACCCGTTCGTCGGCCTCTACTTCGACTTCCTGCGTTTTCTCAACACGCTCAGCCTGGCGAGCTCGACCTACGACTCGACGTTCTCGACCTGTCTCTTGAGGGAGGGTGGAGATCGACAGCTCATGATCTTGTGCAAAGACGCCAGTCGCTACGTCGGGCGCCTGATCAACCGGACCCACACCACGATCGGCCTGTCCGCCACCTTGTCTCCGCCCGAGTTCTACCGTGACCTCCTCGGCTTCGACGGCGCTCGCACCAGCGAAGTCTCGGTAGCCAACCCCTTTCCCACTGACAACCGAGCCGTAGTCGTCGACACCCGCGTCGACACGTCGTTCAAGCGGCGTGGGCGGCACATCAAGACCATTGCGGACTCACTTGCGGAGCTCTCTCGCGCCGTGCCCGGCAACTGCCTGGTCCTCTTTCCGAGCTACACGTTTCTAGCTCAGGTGGCCGACTGCCTGCCGAGCGACCTCGACCGCCGCATCATGATCCAGAAGCGTGCCGACGGAGAGAGGCAACGTCAACAGATCCTCGACTCCCTGCAGTCTTCTCTCTTCGGAGATGTTCTCCTGCTCGCCGTCGCCGGCGGGGTCTTCGCCGAAGGCGTCGACTACCCGGGAGACATGCTCAAGTCGGTCGCCGTTATCGGACCGTGCCTGCCCGCCGTCAGCCTAGAGCAGAAGCTCCTGCAGGAGTACTACGATGAGCGCTACGACCGCGGCTTCGAGTACGCCTTTGTCGTGCCTGGAATGACTCGAGTCGTACAGGCAGCCGGGCGCCTGATTCGATCAGCAAAAGACCGCGGTGTGATCGCTCTCTACGGTCGACGGTTCTCGTCCGGCCTCTACAGTCGCCACATGCCAGGTGACTGGATGCCCGACGGGGAGCTTCCGATCGGCGATCCTGCAAGAGAAGCGTCGCGCTTCTTCGCCGAGTCCGAGATGGCTAACGAAGAGTGAGCCTCGGAAATCGGTTCTTCGACGAGACCAGCAAGCACTAGACGCCGAGCTGCTCCTCACCGTAGACCTTCTTGTCGGCACGAGAACATCGGTCGACGCGGCAGGACGACAGTTGGTCGACAGCTCGACGCGGGCCTAACGACCTCGTCTTCCAGCCAACCGAAGACAGTCTCCTGGGGAAGGCGGGCTCCGGCCCGCCAACCTTTTGCCTGTCCCGACCAAGAGAGAGGCGAACGAGCCACCCCCCCTTGAAGCGCCTTACGGTTCCCGGGCGCGGCCCGGTTGTCCCGCCTGAAGAGCATCTCGCAGAGGGCCGAGTCTGCGACTGAGAAAACGCAGGTAGATGGCCTCCTGCTCGTCGTCGAGCAGGTCCCGGGTCGCCATGACCGTCCGGATCACTCGCTGCTCCAGAGCAATCTGGGTGCGCACCATCTCCTCGAGCGTCTCTTCGATCGTCTCGCGTGAGGGGCTCTCGGAGACCACGTTGGAGTAGAGATCACGACGGAGCCGTTCGAGGCGCGGCATCATCTCACGCGTGCTCCGGACCATCTCCGCCTGAAGCCTCATGAAGCGACGGCGCTCCGGGCCAGCGAGGCGCAAACGGTTGGCCAGCATCTCGACCTCGCGACGCGCTCTGACGGAGCCCTGACGACGTTCCGCGATCGGTCGACGTCGGGGGTTTCGGTCGACCTCGGAGGAGTCGTCGAGGACCACCGAGCCGTCGCCAGTCGTCTCCTCCTCGTCCTGACCGCTCTCGTCGCCCTCTGCCCGATCGGCCGACACGCCTTGGGTCGCAGTCGGAACCTCGTCGTCGACCGGGCTATCGCCTGTCGGTTGTGTCGGCGCGGCACCTGCGGACCCTGCCGTCGTCTCGCTAGGTGAAGAGTCCGTTTCGGTCGACGTCGTAGATGCCGGCTTCTCGACCTCCGTCCTCGACGCCTCCTCCGGATGAACCGAGGAATCTGCTTGATGGTCCGGCTGAACCAGGCGGGGCAGGAACAGTCCGATATTGACGCCCAGAGACAGCATCAGGGCCACCAACAACGCCGTCCGTTTCATCGTCCGCACACCTCAACACGACGGGTGGACTCCGAGAACCTTCCCCAGCCAACGGTCATCTCAGAAGCTCCTCCATCTCCTCTTCGTCCGCCCAGGAGGCTCCCACGAGCATCTCGGCCACCGTCGAAGACTCGATGACGGCAAAACTCTCCACGAGGCCCTCGACCCCCCGATCGAAAGGTGCCAGGTTCCCCACCACCGCGCCGTCATCGTCACGAGGTGCCAGGTTCCCCACGGCAGTCGGAGACGGTTCGGGGGCGGGGGTGCCTGCCGACGGGGAGTCCTCGACCACACCGATCGCTGTCGACGGGTCCGCTACCG